>NZ_JBFAMX010000831.1:0-3604 GCF_040659615.1 Nonomuraea sp. NPDC049784 | reverse complement strand
GTGGGCGGACGGCACGGCGATCGTACCCGCGGCCGCCCGGCCGGCCGCGCAGACGGTGTCCGACCGCTACGGCGTGGCCTTCACCCGCGCGGCCTCGGTGTCCGGCGTCCCGCTGTCGGCGGTGCGGATCGCCGCCGCCGCTTCGGCGGACGAGCTGTTCACGCTGCGCGAGCTGGGCTTCGCCGTCACCCCCGTCTCCACCGCGGCGCTCAACGCGGGCTACGACTGGAGCGGGACCGACGTGCTGTACGTCTCCAGCGGGCTGAGCTACGCCGCGCTCAACCCGGCGGCCAGGGCGGCGCTCGACGCGTTCCTGACCACCGGCGGCGTGATCACCCGTGGCGGGACCGGCGCGGCCTTCAACACCGCCGCCGGGCTGCTCACGGCGACCTCCGTCGCCGGCCGCGGCGACGCCAACGGCGTGGTACGCACGGTCTCCACCGGCCGCCAGGTCGGCGCCGGATCGCCCGGCCACTCGTTCGTGTACTCGCCGCGCTGGTTCACCGGCCTCGGGCCGGAGGTCACGGTCGAGCAGTCGTACGCGGCCGACGGGCCCCTGGTGTCCGGCCACTGGCGGCCCAACGCCGACGGGACCGGCGGCCAGGACGCGGCCCGGGGCCAGGCGGCCGTGGTCAGCGGCCGCGACGAGCGGGGCGCGGCCGTGGTGCTGTTCGGCACGGAGCCGCTGTTCCGCAACCACCCCAAGGGCCTGTTCCCGCAGGTGGCCCGGGCCCTGTACTGGGCTTCCTCGGCCGCGCGCACGACCGTCACCACCCCCTGAGCCGACTCGTGGCGGCCCCACGCCCGTGGGGCCGCCGTGGCTCGCGGGCCGGCACCGCCGCCCCGGTCGCGCCGCCAGGCGGTTCCGCTGATCGGCAGGAAGGATGGGACTTTCGCCTCTAACGCGGCTGGGCGCCGAGCAGGGATGTTGAAGGTATGCAGCTGGATTCGTCCGGACTTCAGGTGCTCTCCCTCGACGAGTGCCTGGGTCTGCTGTCCACGACTCCGATCGGGCGAATCGTGTTCACCGATCACGCCCTGCCGGCCGTGCAGCCGGTCAACTTCTATCTCGACGGCCGCTCCATCGTGATCCGGACCTCGATCGGGTCCAAGCTGGCCGCCGCCACCCGGCGTGCGGTGGTGGCCTTCGAGGCCGATGAGTTCGATCGCGAGCTGCGTACCGGCTGGTCTGTCACCGCGGTGGGACATTCGCGGGCCGTGACCGACCCGGCCGAGCTCGACCGGCTGGCGGCGCTGCCGTTGACGACCTGGGCGCCTGCCGGCCGGGACCACTACATCGTGGTCGAGGCCGAGCAGGTGTCAGGCCGCCGCCTCACCGACTAGAGCCGGCGTCGGCCGCGGCGGTGATGACTCACAGCGGGACCTGCCAGCGCAGCCGTGTCCCTCCCTCTTCGGGGACCATGAGCTCCGCGGTGCCGCCCAACCGGGCGGCCCGGTCCTCGATGTTGCGCAGGCCGCTACGGCGTCCCGTCTCTCCCAGGCCGACGCCGTTGTCCGTGACCATGAGGACGAGTTCGGCACCCGCGGCCTCGACAAGTACATCAGCGCGGGTCGCGCGGGAGTGGCGAACCACGTTGGACAGAGCCTCGCACAACACAGCCAACAGGTGCTCGGTGACCGGCTCGGGCACCATCGTGTCGATCTGCCCCTCCATGCGCAGGCCCGGCATGAAGCCCAGATGACCGGCGGCGCCCTCCACCAGCTCCACGATCTGCCCTCGCAGTCCCGGCGCGGTCACCTCGCTGGAGCCCTGCAACGCGAAGATGGACGAGCGGATCCTCCGGATCGTCTCATCCAGGTCGTCGATCGCGTGCTGCACCCGCTTGACCGCCTCGGGCCGCTCAATCAGCCGGACCGTGCTCATCAACGTCATCGCCGTGGCGAACAGCCGCTGGATGACCACATCATGCAGATCTCTGGCGATGCGATCGCGGTCCTCCAGCAGGCCGAGCCGCTCGGCGTCACTGCGCGTCTCGGCCAGCTCCAACGCGATCGCCGCCTGACCGGCGAACGCCTGCAGCACCTGCTGATCCGCCCCGCTGAACGGCAACCGCCCCATCCGTTTGGCCAGCACCAGCACCCCGCGCACGTTCGGCACGTTTCCGAACGGCACCATCAGCACCGGCCCGTAACCCAGCCGCCGGAGCGGCGAGCCAGGGCGCGGGACGGTCTGCATGTCCGGGTCGGACATGGACTCACCCTGGGTGAATACATCACCCGCGAGGGTGTCCGACACCACGAAGACGGCGCCCGGCAGCTCCTCAGTACCCTTGCCCTCCGCGATCTCCACGATCAGCGACTGCCTCGACGGCTCAGGCAAGAGCACCTCGACCAGGTCCGCATCGGTCATCTTGCGGGCGTAACCTGCCACCGAGCTCAGCACCTGGCGCGGGTCGGCACCGGACAGCAGGCTCGTGGTCACCTGCGACAACGCCTGCAGCCAGGTCTCACGCCGCCGTGACACCTGATACGAACGGGCGTTGTCCACGGCGACGCCGGCTGCGGCGGCCAGCGCTATGACGATGGCCTCGTCCTCCTCGTCGAACTCGCCGCCGCCGCGCTTCTCGGTCAGGTAAAGGTTTCCGAAAACTTCCTCGCGGACCCGTATCGGGACGCCGAGGAAGGTGCCCATCGGCGGATGGCCGGGCGGGAAGCCGTACGACTCCGGATGGTCGGAGATGCGGCCCAGCCTGAGCGGCCGCGCATCCTTGATCAGAAGGCCGATCAGGCCCAGGCCGTGCGGCCAGTGCTCGATCCTGGCGATCTCCTCCTCGCTCAGCCCCACCGGGATGAACTGGATGAGCGTGTTCTCCTGGCCTACCACGCCCAACGCGCCGTAGGTGGCATCTACCAGATTCGTCGCGGTCTCCGTGATGCGGCGCAGCACGGTCTCCAGATCGAGCTCGCTGCCCACCGACACGATCGCCTCGAGCAGCGCGTGCACCCGATCCCGAGTGGCCAGCACGGCGTTGAGCCGCACCTGCAACTCGGCCAGCAGCTCATCGAGCTGCATCTGCGGCATCAACGGGTGGCGCTCGTCCTCCACATTTATCAGTGTCGCACCGGGCCGGCAGCGACGTTCATCTGCGGTTCCGGCGGTGGGCGCGCTTCCCCGGGTCCTTCGGCGTTCCAAGGCCGGAAGGCCATGCGACGGCGTCGAGCCGTACATTCCGGTTCCTCAGGGTTCCTTTAAGGACACGTGGGAGACAGCCGCCGGTCAAGCGCCGAAAGACCCTACGACATGGGGCTTTTGTTAAGAGCGACGTCGGGGCCTTCGTATTTTCGGCCGTGCCGGCGGTCGGATAGCGTCGTAAACATGATTCGTGTGTTCCTCGTCGACGATCATGAGGTCGTGCGGCGGGGGGTCGCGGCGATGCTGGAGTCCGAGGAGGACATCGAGGTCATCGGCGAGGCCGGGACGGCCGAGTCCGCGGTCGCTCGCATTCCCGCGTTGAAGCCCGACGTGGCGGTGCTGGACGTGCGGTTGCCGGACGGCAGCGGCGTGGACGTGTGCCGGGAGGTGCGCTCCCGGGTGCCGGGACTGGCGTGCCTGATGCTGACCTCGTTCGCCGATGACGACGCA
>NZ_JBFAMX010000830.1:0-3607 GCF_040659615.1 Nonomuraea sp. NPDC049784 | reverse complement strand
CCGCCGGCTCGGCCCACAAGGTCGCCACCGAGGGCTCCATCGCCCTGACCTCCGCGACCGGCCTGGTCGGGCACGTGCTCACCAAGGCGCCCAAGGGCGTGAAGTACGGCAAGTCCGTAGCCGAACTCGCCGACCAGGTGCTGCCGGCCCTGACGGCAGCCATGAGCCTGCTCAACGAGCAGGCTCCGGCAGAGGCCGACAACTTCCGCCGCACCGTCCTTGTCGCCATCGAAGCAGCCGCCCGGCCCCAGAAGGGCGAGCCCAGCCCCACCATGGCTGAGATGGCCCGCAAGATCACTGAGGCCCTCGACGCCGCTTGATGGACGTCGACCTGCGCAACTGCAACTTGTCACGGGGTCCTCTCCGGACCCCGTGACACGGCGGTGTGCCGGGTCAGGGAAGCGGCCGAGCCGGCTCGCTCCCCTTGGCCGGGCCGGTCGACCCGGCCTGTACGGCTTCAGGCGCCGCCGCCTGGCCTGAACAAGGCTGGAAACGGTTGTACAGCAGATGGCAGCGTCATTGACGTTCTCGGGATGCTAGGGCAACGTTTCCTGCAACCGATTGCAGGAGGAGCAGACCCAAGGATGACGATGTACCGCAACCCCGTGTTGAACGCCGACTGGTCCGACCCCGACGTGATCCGCGTCGGCGACGACTTCTATCTGACGGCCTCGACCTTCACCAAGGTGCCCGGGCTGCCGATCCTGCACTCGCGTGACCTGGTGAACTGGACGATCATCGGGCATGCCGTGACCAGCGGCTACGACGATGTGCGGCCCGGCTGCGGGGTGTGGGCGCCGTCCCTGCGCCATCACGACGGCCAGTTCTGGATCTTCTACGGTGATCCCGACGTGGGCATCTACCAGGTGAACGCGACCGATCCGCGAGGGCCGTGGAGCACGCCGCATGTCGTCAAGCCGGGCGCGGGGCTGATCGACCCGTGTCCGCTGTGGGACGACGACGGCCAGGCCTACCTGGTGCACGCCTGGGCCAAGAGCCGGGCGGGTGTGAAGAACCGGCTCACCTTGCACTGCATGTCGCCGGACGCCCGAGCCGTGCTGGATGAGGGCACTCTGGTCATCGACGCCGATCTGCTCCCTGGCTACGAGACGCTGGAGGGGCCCAAGCTCTACAAGCGCGACGGCGTCTACTGGATCTTCGCTCCGGCCGGGGGCGTGGAGCAGGGCTGGCAGTCGGTGTTCCGAGCAAGCTCGATCTTCGGGCCGTACGAGGACCGGATCGTGCTGGAGCAGGGCGGCACCGAGGTGAACGGGCCGCATCAGGGCGGCTGGGTGGACACCCCGACGGGTGAGCACTGGTTCATGCACTTCCAGGACCGCGGCCCCTACGGCCGGGTCGTCCATCTGCAGCCGATGGCGTGGATGGACGGCTGGCCGGTGATGGGCGACAACGGCGAGCCGGTGGCCGAAGGGCCCGTGCCCGTCGAAGGCGGCACGCCGAGTGCGCCGGCGACCTGCGACGACTTCGCCGGGCCAGGGCTCGGGCTGCAGTGGAGCTGGCAGGCCAACCCCGACCCCTCCTGGTGGCAGGTGAGCGACGGCACCCTCCGCCTGGCCTGTGTGCCGGGGCCGGAGGATCTGCGCGAGCGGCCGTCCGTGCTCGGCCAGCGGCTGCCCGGCGACCCCTGCACGGTCACCACCAGCCTCACCCTGGAAGGCGAGGGAACGGCGGGGCTGGTGGTGACCGGCGACACCTACGCCTATGTCGGGGTGGAACGCACGCCAGACGGGCTGGTGCTGGTGTGCGGAGACATGAAGCCGGTGCCGGTGCGCGACCAGGTCGTCATCGGAGCACGCATCGGCGAGGGCGCGCTGGTCACCTTCCTGGCCGACACCGGCGACGGACTGTGCGAGGTCGGTGCGCCCTTCCAGGCCACCCAGGGCCGGTGGGTGGGAGCGGTGCTCGGCCTGTTCGCCGCGGGAGACGGCACAGGGCAGGCGATCTTCAACCCGTTCACCATCGAAAGGTAGCGGCCCACGCCCCCGGAAGGCACCTCAAAGTAATCATGTAGCTACATATGGTTACCATGGATCAGGTTCGTGGATGTACCACTCCAGGGGGGCTGGAAATGACTGATGACACCCGGGCCGACAGCGCCGAGCTCGAGGCGGAGGCGGTGGGCGGCGAGGCCGTGCTGCTGCACAGCCAGGACGATCCGGCGGCCGCCGCCGCGGTCGACGCGGCCGTCAGGAGCGAGCTGCTCGACGACTCCTCGATGCGCGAGGCGGTCGACGTCGAGTGGCCGGCGGCCAAGGGGGAGAGTGAGCGGCAGATCGCCGAGCTCCCGTCCGAGGACCAGGACCGCCTGCGCCGGCTCCAGGGCGAGCTGCGCACCATGGGCGCGGACGTCTGGCCGGTGTCCAGGTGGTGGGGGTTCGAGATCCACCTCAACGAGAGCGCCGCGCTGCTGGCCGCCGAGATCCCGCAGCTCATCGGTCAGACCGCGGCCATCGTGCTCGGCTCCTGGGTGGCGCCGATCGTCGAGCGGCAGGTGCGGGCCAAGGCCGACCGGATCGCCGCAGTCGCCCGGCCGTACGGCGTGAAGCTGGCCTCGCCCTGGACCTCGCCCGCCATGCTCGTGCCCGCCCGAGAGGACCGGCGCGCCGGCACCGGGCTGCACTGGGCGGTTCACGAGCCCGGCGAGGGATGGAGCGCGGACCAGAGATTCATCGAGCACTTCAACGTGTCGAGCCCGGCCCTCGCCGAGTTCCAGGACCGGCTCTACCTCGTTCACCGCGGCGACGCCAACGACACCAGCCTGTGGTGGGCGGTCTACGACGCGAAGGAGGGCTGGAGCGAGGACCGGAAGTTCCCCGGGCACGTCAGCGACTCGGCCCCGGCGCTGGCGGCGTACGACGGCCTGCTCTACTGCGCGCACCGCGGCGACGGCAACGACTCCCTGTGGTGGACGCGGTGGGACGGCTCCTCCTGGACCCCCGACGCCAAGCTTTCGGACCACCCCAGCGTCGCGGGCCCGGCGCTGGCCGCCTACGACGGGCAGCTCTACTGCGTGCACGCCGGCACGGACTCCAGCCTGTGGTGGACCCGGTGGGACGGCTCCTCCTGGAGTCCCTGCCAGAAGCTGCCCAACCACGCCTGCCGGTCCAACCCCGCGCTGGCCGTCTACCGCGGCCACCTCTACTGCGTGCATGCCGGCGCCGACTCCAGCCTGTGGTGGACGCGGTGGGACGGCTCCTCCTGGACCCCCGACCAGAAGCTGTCCCAGCGCTCCGCCGCCGAGGACCCGGCCCTGACCGTCTACAAGGACCGGATCTACTGCGTGCACCGCGACAGCTCCGACCAGAGCCTGTGGTGTTCCGGCTTCGACGGCTCCGGCTGGAGCGCCGGCGAGAGGCTGCCCGGCCATCACAGCGCCGAGGGGCCCGCCGTCATCGCCTACCGCGACAGGAACGCCACCCGCGACCAGCTCCTGTGCGTGCATCAGTGCGCCCGTTAGAGACGCGGAAGTGGGGGGGGGGGGGGGGGGGGGGGCGAGGTAGCCGAAAAACAGACACACCGGGACCCCCGGCAGCAATAACGCGAGCAGAACGCAGGCCGTCCGCCCCGGGGTCCCGGCGCCTGTCAG
>NZ_JBFAMX010000829.1:0-3608 GCF_040659615.1 Nonomuraea sp. NPDC049784 | reverse complement strand
GCTCGGTGTAGGCGACCTCGCTCACCGGCGCCAGCATCCCCGCGGCCGCGTGCGAGGCACCTGAGGCCGGAGCGGGGTCCACCAGGGTGACCGGCCGCCCTTCGCGAGCCAGCCGCCAGGCCACGGAGAGCCCGACGACCCCGCCACCCACGATCACATCCATCCGCGCTCCCTTCGCCGGCATGATCCGGATCAGGTGTCTTGCGGTCGAAGGCCCGGTGAAGCCTTCCTCTCAGCCCGGTTACGGCCGGACTCCCGCGCGTCTTTTCGTCCCCAGCCTACGGCCTCGGCGCGACGGCCCGGCACCGCCCCCGTTATGGTCATGAACGTGAATCATGTCGTGGTGGTAGGAGCCGGCCTGGCCGGGGTGCGCACCGTGGAAGCGCTGCGCGGGCGCGGATTCGACGGAAGGGTCACTCTGATCGGTGAGGAGCGTCATCGCCCCTACGACCGCCCGCCGCTGTCCAAGGCCGTGCTGTTCGGCGACGCCGACACCAGCTACGTCGGCACCGACCTGGCCGCGATCGACGTGGACTTCCGCCCCGGCGTCAGCGCCAAGTCGCTGCGCGCGGGCGTTGTGGAGACCACCGAGGGCGAGGTGCACTACGACGGGCTGGTCATCGCCACCGGGGCCGAGCCGATCAGGCTGCCCGGCGACGGCCCGCAACACGTGCTGCGCACGATCGACGATGCCCACGAGCTCAGGGCCATGCTCGTCCCGGGCGCCCGGGTCGCGATCATCGGCGCGGGCTGGATCGGCGCCGAGGTGGCCACCGCCGCCCGCCGCGCCGAATGCGCGGTGACCGTGATCGAGGCGGGCGCGGCGCCGCTCGCGACCGCCGTCGGCGCCGAGATCGGGGCCCGCACCCAGCGCTGGTACGACGACATCGACCTGCGGCTCGGCACCATGGTCGACTCCGTGGACGAGGGCGGCGTGCGCCTGGTCGGCGGCGAGTTCGTGGACGCCCACGTGGTCGTCACGGGCATCGGCGTGCGCCCGGCCGTCGAATGGCTCACCGGTGCCGACATCGACCTCCACAACGGCGTGGTCGTGGATGAGCACCTGCGTGCCTCGCTCCCCAACACGGTCGCCGTCGGCGACTGCGCCGCCTGGTGGTCGCGCCGCTGGCAGACCAGGCTCAGGGTCGAGCACTGGGACACCGCGCTCAACGCCCCCGAAGTCGCCGCCGCGAGCCTGCTGGGCGAGGACGTGGCGTACGATCCCGTTCCGTACTTCTGGTCGGAGCAGTTCGGGCACATGGTGCAGTACGCCGGCCATCATCCGGCGGGGGAGCGGCTCGTCTACCGCGGCGACCCAGAGGGCAAGTGGTCGGCCGTCTGGCTCACGGCCGACGACGCGCTCGCCGCGGTGCTCGCCGTGGACCGGCCGCGAGACCTCGTGCAGGGGCGCAGAATCATCGACGCGGGACACCGGCTCGACGTGGAACGCCTGGTAGATCCAGATGTCCCCCTACGGGATTGTGTTGTTTGAGCAAGCACGCCATGTGGTAGTTGTGGTTTCGTGACGCTTTCTGTTGCACAGATCGACCGGGAGACCGACCAGCTCGTAGCCGAGTGGCTCACTCTCCCCGAAGTGGCCTCGCGCCTGGACCTTTCGCTCGGGCGGGCCAAGCAACTCCTCAAGGACCACAAGCTGCTAGGCGTGCGCCGGGGCAGCGGCGGGCCGCAGGTGCCTGCGGTGTTCCTCGATGGAAAGGACGTGATGAAGGGCCTGCCCGGCACGCTGACCGTGTTGCTGGACGCCGGCTACGACGATGTCGAGTCGCTGCGCTGGCTCTTCACCCCAGACGAGTCCCTGCCCGGGTCGCCGATCGAGGCGATCAAGGCCGGCCGTCACACTGAGGTCAAGCGGCGTGCCCAAGCCCTCGCTTTCTGAGGCCCGCCTCTATCTCTGCACTGACGGTCGCCGCGACCGCGGCGACCTGGCAGAGTTCCTCGATTCGGTGCTGGCCGGCGGCGTGGACATCATCCAGCTGCGGGAGAAGGGCCTGGAGGCACGCGAAGAACTCGCGCTCCTCGAAGTCTTCCGCGACGCCTGCGACCGGCACGGCAAGCTGCTGGCCGTCAACGACCGGGCGGACATCGCGTACGCCGCCCGGCCCGACGTGCTCCACCTGGGGCAGGACGACCTTCCCGTGACGGTCGCGCGAGAGATACTCGGCGACGACATCGTCATCGGACGGTCCACCCACTCCGCCGCCGAGGCTTCCGCCGCGGCCGTGGAGCCGGGCGTCGACTACTTCTGCTGCGGCCCCATCTGGCCCACGCCCACCAAGCCCGGCCGCCCGGCCCCCGGCCCGCCGCTGCTCAGGCACGCGGCCGCGCTGGAGACTTCCCGGCCGTGGTTCGGGATCGGCGGCATCGACCTCGCGAACCTGGACGAGGTGATGTCGTACGGGGTGAGCCGGGTGGTGGTCGTACGCGCGATCACGGACGCGGAGGACCCGGGGGCGGCCGCGGCGGAGTTCGCCAAGCGCCTGTCCTCCGGCTGACCCGCGAGGGGCCCCACCGGTCCTGCCGACCTCGCCCGAGGCGCCCGCCACCACATGGGCGTCTCGGGCCATACGGCCTCGTCAGGGGGCGTGCGTGGTTCCGTAAGTACGTGGGCCTCGACGTGCGCGTCAGGTCTTGCGGGAGGTGGCGGCGATGGCCAGCTCCGTCAGCGCCACGCGGGCCTCGGCCGTCACCGGGGCCTCGTCGAGCGCCGACAACGCCTTGCCCAGGTAGTCGCCGATCAGAGCCTCGCACTCCTGCAACGCCCCGGTGTCGTCGATGATCCGCCGCAAGGTCTCCACCCCGCGCTCGTTCAGCTGGGGATCCCCCAGGAGCCGCCGCACGGTCGCCGCGTCGCCGGGGGAGGCGGCCGCCAGCGTGCGGGCGACGAGCATCGTCCGCTTGCCCTCGCGCAGGTCGTCCCCAGCGGGCTTGCCCGTCTGCGCCGGGTCGCCGAACACCCCCAGGATGTCGTCCCGAAGCTGGAACGCGATGCCGACCTGCGTGCCGTAGCCCGTGCACAGCTCGTCCATCCACGGCGCGAGCTTCCCGGCGGCGAGCGCCAGCCCGAGCCTGAGCGGCTGCTCCACCGAGTATTTCCCGCTCTTGAACAGCGCCACCCGCAGCGCCGACTCGAACGTGTTCTCCCCGTGCGCCTGCTCCAGCAGGTCGAGGTACTGACCGCACATCAGCTCGGTGCGCATGTGGTCGTGCACCGGCTGGGCCGCCGCCAGTGACTCCGGCGGCAGGCCGCTGGTGCGCCACATCTCGCCCGACCAGATCAGCAGCAGGTTGCCCAGCAGGATCGCCGCGCCCTCGCCGAACTGCTCCGCGGAGCCGTACCAGCCGGACTTCTCGTGCAGCGACTGGAAACGGCGGTGCGCGGACGGCATCCCCCTGCGCAGATCGCTCTTGTCCATCACGTCGTCGTGCACCAGCGCGCTGGCCTGCAGCAGCTCCAGCGAGGCCGCGGCGGTGAAGATCTCGGGCACGTCCGTGCCTCCCGCGCCGCGCCAGCCCCAGTAACAGAACGCGGGGCGCAGCCGCTTGCCGCCGGACAGCAGCTCGTCGGCGGCCGTGCGCAGCGGCCCGAG
>NZ_JBFAMX010000828.1:0-3615 GCF_040659615.1 Nonomuraea sp. NPDC049784 | reverse complement strand
GGCGATCAGGTCGAACATCGGCGTGCCCAGCGCGCCGAACCGCCGTTCCGCCTCGTCCAGCAGGTCCAGCGCCGCGGGCAGGTCTCCCGTGCGGAAGGCCGCCACCCCCCGGTTCTGCACGGCCACGGCCGAGTCGTGCTCCTGCCGGGTCGTGCCCAGCATGTCGTGGGCCGTACGGAAGTCCGCCTCGGCCGGAGCGACGGAGCCCAGGGCGAGCTGGACGTGCCCGCGCAGGGTCATCGCCCGCGCCGCCCACACCGTGTCGCGCGCCGCCAGCAGGGCGGGCACCGCGTCCCGCAGGTCGTCGAGCGCCTCCGCGTGCCGCCCCAGGATCCAGCGTGCCCCCGCGCGGCGGAACAGCACCCGCGCCCGGGTAGTCCCGTCCGCCCGCGCCGCCGCCGAGTCGAGCGCCGACAACCCCGCTCTGGTGCGCCCGGCGTGCAGCAGCGCGATGCCCAGCGTGGCCAGCACGTCGGCCTCGCGGTCGGCCGAGCCCGAGCGCCGCGCCAGGCGTACGGCCTGCCGCAGCTCCCGGATGGCCGCCTCGAGGTCGCCGAACTCGCGGTGCAGGATCCCCAGCGCCTGCCTGGCGATCGAGGACTCGTACGGCCCGCGCCCCGCGGCCAGCATCGCCTTGGCGGACACCAGGGCCTCGCGGGGTCTCGCGAAGACCATGGCCAGCAGGTCATGCGGATCTTCACGGGACACGAGTCGATGGTAGACCCGTGCTGTATCAGCCGGCCCTCTGGCCGCTCATACACACGTACACGCGAAGAGGGACGGAGAGCATGGCCACATCGGACACCCGATTCTGGGAACAGCTGGAGATTCTCAACGCCGCCCTGCCGGACGGCATGCGCGCGGCGGCGGGCCCGGAGGGGGCCGCCCCGGGCTCTGACGTCCAGCCGCTCTTCGCCCACCTCGACGGGCACGTCCTGGTACGCGACGCCGACGCGCACCGGGCCGCCGCGGCCGTCCAGGGCCTGCTGCCGGGCCCGGACGCGGTCCGCGTGGCCGGGCCGAGGAGTGCGGGCCGCAGCTCCGTACGCAGGCTCTCCGTCGGCTCCAGGGACCTCCACCGCACTGTCGAGCACCTGGCCGGCGAGAACATCGAGTCGAGCCTCGTCCACTTCGTGTCCGTCGCGGGCGTCAACCTGTGCCCGGGCGACGAGCCGGTCCCGAGCGCGGGGCCGCTCAATCCGCCCCTCTCCGGCCGCGACCGGGGCGAGAACGTGACCGTCGCCGTCCTCGACACCGGCCTCGTCCACGACTACCTCGACCACCAGTGGCTGGCCCAGAGCTCGGGCATGCCCAGCATCCCCCCGGTCACCGGCGACGTCACCGCCCCCGGCGACGAACTGGACGCCTACGGCCTCATCAAGCCGTACGTGGGCCACGGCACGTTCATCGCCGGCGTGCTGCGCTGCGTGGCCCCCGCCGCCGACGTGCGCGTCTACAACGCCTTCCCGTACGCCGGCGCCGCCCTGGAGGACGAGCTGGGCCTGACCCTGCTGCGGACGCTGGACGCCCACGGATGGCCGGACATCGTCGCCCTGTCCGCCGGCACCAGGAGCCAGAACGCCGGCGCGCTGCTCGGCCTGGCAGCCTTCATGGACGAGCTGGCCGCCCACCCGGGCACGCTCCTGGTGGCCGCGGCGGGCAACGACGGCGAGACGCTGCCGTTCTGGCCGGCCGCGTACGCCGCGGAGCCGGTCAACGCCTCCGGCGACGTGGTGATCTCGGTGGGCGCGCTGCGCGAGGACGGGCTCGGCCGGGCCTGCTTCAGCAACCACGGGGACTGGGTCACGGTGTACGCGCCGGGCGAGCGCCTGGTCAACGCCTTCACCTCCGGCCCCTACCAGTACGGCTACCCGCACCGCACCACCTGCCGCTTCTCCGACCAGGGCCTCTACCCGGGCTGCACCTGCCTGGCGACGCTGCAGGACGGCGACAAGGCGACGTTCACCGGCCTGGCGGAGTGGAGCGGCACGTCGTTCGCCACGCCGATCGTGGCCGGGCTGGTCGCGGCCCGCATGTCGCAGGAGAAGGTGTCCTCCCGGGTGGCCGCGGCGCAGCTCATGGCGGGGCGGCTGGCCGTACCGGATCTGAGCGGTTTGCTCCGATGACGGTGAGTTCTCGGCTCAGCGGCGGGATCCCTCATATATTGGGCATTCCGCCTGAACACAGGGAGCCGCCGCCGTGGACGACACCGCAACTCTGGTCGCGGCTGCCGCGGACGGCGACGCGGGCGCGTGGAAGGAGCTCTACCAGCGCTTCAGCGGGCTGGTGTGGGCCGTGGCGCGGAGCTACCTCGTGAACGCCGCCGACGCCCAGGACGTGTGCCAGACGACCTGGTACCGCTTCGCCGAACACCTGACCAGGCTCAGAGATCCCGCGCGGGCCGGCTCCTGGCTGGCCAGCACCGCCAGGCACGAGGCGCTGCGCGTCCTGCGCACCGGCGGCAGGGCCCTGCCGGTCGGCGACCTGGAGCTGCTGGGGATGGACGTCGACGAGCGCTCCCCCGAGCTCCTGCTGCTGGAGGCCGAGGAGGAGAACGAGCGGGCCGAGCGCGAGCAGGCGCTGTGGAGCGCGTTCGAGGAGCTGCCGGAGCGCTGCCGCCGGCTGCTGCGCGTCCTCGTCGCCTCGCCGCGGCCGAGCTATCAGGAGATCGCCGACGGGCTGGACATGGCGGTCGGCAGCATCGGGCCCAACAGGGGGCGGTGCCTCAAGCGGCTGGGCGTGCTGATGAACCAGCGCGGCGTGAGCGACATCCGGGGGTGAACGGCATGGACGACGCCGTAGACGACGCCGTAGACGACGCCGTAGACGACGCCGTAGACGACGCCGTAGACGACGGGGACATGGAGCTGGAGGAACTCCTCCGGGCGACCGCCGATCGGCTCGACCCGGTCCCGGCGGAGCTGTTCGAGGAGGCGATGCGGGCGTACGCGCTCAGGTCCCTGGACGCGGAGCTGGCCGAGCTGATGTTCGACTCGTGGGACGAGCTATCGGCAACCCGGGTGCGGGGTGGCGGGCGGGCGCGGCTGCTGACGTTCGCGGCGGGCGAGGTGGTGGTCGAGCTGGAGGTGTCCGGCGGGCGGCTGGTGGGGCGACTGTCGGGCGGCGGGCCGGCGGACATCGTGGTGCAGCGGCGCGACGGCGGCACGCGCGTGCGCGCGGACGAGCTGGGCCGGTTCACCACAGGGGAGCTTGCGCCGGGGCCGCTGCGGCTACGGGTCAGCCCCGAGCGCGGCGGCCCGGTGGTGACCACCTGGATCCTGATCTGAGCACCTGCACCCGCTCGGCCATGCCGGACGGTCTGACGCGAACGCGCCGGCCGGGAACGGATCACGACCGGCGCGTCGAGGACTACAGACCGGTATCAGCCCAGATGCCGGGCGAAGAAGCGCAGCGAGCTGTCCGTCTCGAACCGCGGCAGATCTCCGTGCTTGCCGGGGTTGGCGTGCAGCGTCTTCTCGGCTGAGCCGAAGGCGTCGAACAACGCCAGGCTCTGGGCCCTCGGCACCAATTCATCGTCCCACTGGACCAGAAACTGCACCGGCACGGTGATCCGCGCGGCGGTCTCGGCCAGCGCGGTCGACCCGAGCAGGCCCA
>NZ_JBFAMX010000827.1:0-3619 GCF_040659615.1 Nonomuraea sp. NPDC049784 | reverse complement strand
CGATCTCGACCGCTTCGACCGGCACACCGGGCAGATCATCGTCAACGGCGTCCGATACCGCCTCCTCACCGGCACACACGGGCCCATCCACCTGGTCGAAGTGGACGGCGTCACGCACCGGGTCAGCCGCGACGAGGGCGGCGTCGTCCGCTCCCCCGCGCCCGCGCTGGTCGTCGCCACACCGGTGAAGGTCGGCGCCGAGGTCGAGGCGGGCGCGCCGGTACTCGTGCTGGAGAGCATGAAGATGGAGACGGTGCTGCGGGCGCCGTTCAAGGCGCGGCTGAAGGAATGCGCCGTGTCCGTAGGCAGCCAGGTGGAGAGCGGTGCGCCGCTGCTGCGGCTGGAGCCGCTGGCCGGCGATGCCGCCGAAGCCGAGGACGCCTCGGCCGCCGGGTCCGTCGAGCTGGACCTGCCCGCCGCGCCCGGGACGATCCCGGCGCGGGAGCGCACCACGCGCGGCCAGGAGGACCTGCGCAGCCTGCTGCTGGGCTTCGACCTCGACCCGCACGACGAACGCCGGGTGCTCGACGACTACCTCGCCGCGCGCCGTACGGTCATCGAGGACGGCAACCGGCCGCTGGCCGAGGAGCTCGAACTCATCGAGGCGTTCGCCGACCTGGCCGAGCTGAGCCGCAACCGGCCGGCGGGCGAGGACGGCGGCGGCCACGTGCACAGCCCACGCGAGTACTTCCACACCTACCTGCAGAGCCTCGACGTCGAGCGGGCCGGGCTGCCCAAGACATTCCAGGCCAAGCTCGCCAAAGCGCTCGGGCACTACGGTGTCACCGAGCTGGAGCGCTCCGGCGAGCTCGAGGCCGCGGTGTTCCGGATCTTCCTGGCCCAGCAACGCGCGTCCACCGACGCCACGCTTGTCGCGACATTGCTGCGCACCTGGCTGCGGGAGCCGCCGCCGGACGAGGCGCTGCGCGAGCCTGCCGGCCTCGCGCTCGAACGGCTGCTGGCCGCCACGCAGGTCCGCTTCCCCGTGGTCTCCGACCTCGCGCGCGGCGTGGTGTTCGCCTGGTTCGGCCGGCCGCTGCTGCGCCGCAACCGCGCCCAGGTCTACGCCGGCGTCCGCAAGCACCTGCGCCACCTCGACGCGCACCCGGACGTGCCGGACCGCGCCGAACGCATCGCCGAGATGGTACGCAGCACCGAGCCACTGGTCCGCCTGCTCGGCCAGCGCCTCGTCCGCGACGACCTGGACAACGCGGTCATGCTGGAAGTGCTGACCCGGCGCTACTACGGCAACAAGGGCCTCACCGGCGTCCGCACCAGCGAGGTCGCGGGCTGCACGTTCCTGATCGCCGAGCGCGCGGGCTCGTGCCTAGTCTCCTCCGCGGTGAGCTTCGAGACGCTGGGCAGCGCGCTGCGCGGGCTCGCGGAGCTGGCCGGCGGCGAGAACGCCATCGACGCCGACATCTATCTCGCCTGGGAGAGGCAGCCGGAGGACTCCGACGCGATGGCGGCCGCCCTGCTCGAGATCGTCAGCGCGCACCCACTGCCCAACCAGGTCCGCAGAATCACCGCCACCGTCGCGGGCCGCGGCGGAGCGGTGATGCACCACCACTTCACCTTCCGCCCGTCGGCCACCGGGATGACCGAGCAGCGGCTGATCCGCGGCCTGCACCCCTACATCGCTGAGCGCATGCAGCTGGAACGGCTGAGCAAGTTCGACCTCACCCGGCTCCCGTCATCGGACGAGGAGGTCTACCTCTTCCAGTGCGTGGCGCGGGAGAACCCCTCCGACGACCGTCTCGTCGCGTTCGCGCAGGTGCGCGACCTGACCGAGCTGCGTGACCACGACGGCAGGCTGGTCGCGCTGCCGACGGCGGAGGACACCATCGCCGCCTGCGTCGACTCGATCCGCCGCGCGCAGTCGCGGCGACCGTCGAACAAACGCCTCAACACCAACCGGATCGTGATCTACGTCTGGCCGCCCAGCAACATCACCCACGCGGAGATCGAGATGATCGCCCGGCGCGTGCTGCCGACCACCGCGGGCGCCGGACTGGAGGAGACCCTGTTCATCGCGCGGCAGCGCAACAGGGAGACCGGCGAGCTGACCAAGATCGCCGTGCGCATCTCTCTCGACGCCACCGGCGGCACCCAGGTGACCGTCGGCGAGCCGTCGAACGAGCCGATCGAGCCCATCGACGACTACCGGCAGAAGGTGCTGCGCGCGAGCAGCCGCAACACGGTCTACCCGTACGAGCTGACCGGCCTGCTCGGCGACTTCGCCGAACACGACCTCGACGACGACCACACACTGGTCCCGGTCGACCGGCCGAAGGGGCATAACACCGCGGCGATTGTCGCAGGTGTGGTCACCACGCCGACCCGGCGGCACCCGCAGGGCGTCACCAGGGTCGTGCTGCTCGGCGACCCCACAAAGGCGCTCGGTGCGCTGTCCGAGCCGGAATGCCGCCGCGTGATCGCCGCGATGGACCTGGCCGAGCGGATGCGGGTACCACTGGAGTGGTACGCGTTGTCGGCCGGCGCCCGGATCTCGATGGCGTCGGGCACGGAGAACATGGACTGGGTGGCCGCGGCGCTCAAGCGGATCGTCGAGTTCACCCAGGACGGCGGCGAGATCAACATCGTGGTCGCGGGCATCAACGTCGGCGCTCAGCCGTACTGGAACGCCGAGGCGACGATGCTCATGCACACCAAGGGCATCCTGGTGATGACGCCCGACTCGGCGATGGTGCTCACCGGCAAGCAGTCGCTCGACTTCTCCGGTGGCGTGTCGGCCGAGGACAACTTCGGCATCGGCGGCTACGACCGGGTGATGGGACCGAACGGACAGGCGCAGTACTGGGCGCCGAACCTGGCCGCCGCCCGGGACGTGCTGATGTCGCACTACGACCACACCTACATCGCACCCGGCGAGCACGCGCCGCGGCGGGCGGAGACCACCGACCCCGTCGACCGCGACATCTCCGACTTCCCGCATGCCGTCGAGGGCAGCGACTTCGCCACCGTCGGCGAGATCTTCTCCACCGCGGCCAACCCGGACCGCAAGAAACCGTTCGACATCCGGACCGTGATGCGAGCGCTGTCCGACCAGGACCACCCGGTGCTCGAACGCTGGGCGGGCATGGCCGACGCGGAGACCGCGGTCGTGCAGGACGTACATCTCGGCGGCATGCCCGTGTGCCTGCTCGGCATCGAGTCACGGGCGGTGCCGCGGCGCGGCTTCCCGCCCACCGACGGCCCGGACACCTACACCGCGGGCACGCTGTTCCCGCGGTCGTCGAAGAAAGCCGCCAGAGCGATCAACGCGGCCAGCGGCAACCGGCCGCTGGTGGTGCTGGCGAACCTGTCGGGCTTCGACGGCTCACCGGAGTCCATGCGCAAGCTGCAGCTGGAGTACGGCGCCGAGATCGGCCGCGCGATCGTGAACTTCCGCGGGCCCATCGTGTTCTGCGTGATCTCGCGGTACCACGGCGGCGCATTCGTGGTGTTCTCCAAGGCACTCAACCCGAACATGACCGTGCTCGCCCTGGAGGGCTCGTTCGCCTCGGTGCTCGGTGGCGCCCCCGCCGCCGCCGTGGTGTTCACCAGCGAGGTCAACGCCCGGACCGCGGCCGACCCGCGCGTGCGGGACCTGGAGGCC
>NZ_JBFAMX010000826.1:0-3640 GCF_040659615.1 Nonomuraea sp. NPDC049784 | reverse complement strand
CCCGCCCCCGCCGCGACGGCCGCCAGGCGTTCGCGATCGCGCCCGGCCAGCGTCAGCCGTGCGCCGGTGCCCGCCAGCGCCCGCGCGGTGGCCGCCCCGATCCCCGAGGAGGCCCCGGTGACCAGCACGTGGGCATCCGTGAGCCTCATGTGGTCGGTTCGTGCGCAAGCATCGGCCACCTACCTGTAACGGTGCGTATCACGGCGTACAGTCGTGTGCTTTCCACTCCCGCGCCGTCTCAACCAGCCGCCGATGAACGGTTCGGCATAGAGACGGCACAGGTGGGAAGTGCGCTCCCACGGAGTCTGTGAGGGCGTCATGGTCACGTCGCGAAGCGTCTTCAGGCGCAAGCCGGTGGAGCAGATCGCCACCGAGCACGAGGGAGACCTGTCCAGGTCACTCGGGCTGTGGCAGCTCACGGCCATCGGCGTGGGCGGCATCATCGGCGCGGGCATCTTCGCCCTGGCCGGGGCGGTCGCCAACCAGACGGCGGGGCCGGCCGTGCTCGTGTCGTTCCTCATCGCGGGGATCGCCAGCGCCGCCGCCGCGTTCTCGTACGCCGAGTTCGCGGGGCTGATCCCGAAGGCCGGGTCGGCCTACACGTACGGGTACGCGGTCTTGGGAGAGATCGTCGGCTGGTTCATCGGCTGGGACCTGCTGCTCGAGTACACCGCCATCGTCGCGGTCGTGGCCATCGGCATCTCCGGCTACTTCGGCTTCCTCGTCCAGCAGCTCGGCTTCACGCTGCCCGCGTGGATGCTCGGCGCGCCCGGCACCGGCGAGGGACACGTGGTGGACCTGTTCGCGGTGCTGCTGTGCCTGCTCATCGCCTTCCTGCTGAACCTCGGGATCCGCGCCGCCGCCAGGTTCGAGACGTTCGTGGTGGCCCTCAAGGTCGCCGTCGTGCTGCTGGTGATCGTGGTCGGCTTCTTCCACATCAATCCGGCCAACTACACCCCGTTCTTCCCGTTCGGGGTCAGCGGGGCGATCACCGGGGCCGCCACCGTGTTCTTCGCGGTGTTCGGCTATGACGCGATGAGCACCGCGGCCGAGGAGTCTCGGGACGCGCAGCGGCACATGCCGAAGGCGATCATCTACTCGCTGGCCATCTCCATGGTCCTTTACGTCCTGGCCACGCTCGTGCTCACCGGCATGCAGAACTACAAGCAGATCGACCCGGAGAGCGGCTTCTCCTCGGCTTTCAAGGCGGTCGGGCTGTCCGGGCTGGCGACCCTGATCGCGGCGGGAGCCGTGATCGGCATCCTCACGGTCATGTTCACGTTCATGCTCGGCGTCACCCGCGTCTGGTTCTCGATGAGCCGGGACGGCCTGCTGCCGCAGTGGTTCGCCAAGCTCCACCCCGTACGGCGGGTGCCGACGCGGGTCACGTGGATCGTGGGCGTCGCGTCGGCGGTGATCGCCGGGTTCCTGCCCATCCGTGAGGCGGCTGAGCTGACGAACATCGGGATCCTGCTGGCCTTCATGATCGTGTGCGTGGCGGTGATCGTGCTCCGCTACCGGCAGCCCGACCTTCCTCGCTCGTTCCGCACGCCGGGAATGCCGTACGTGCCGGGCATCGGGGCGCTCTTCTCGATCTGGCTGATCACGTTCCTGAATCCGGTGACGTGGCTGCGGTTCGCCGTCTGGTTCGTGATCGGGCTGATCATCTACTTCGCCTACAGCCGCCGGCACTCGATGCTGGCATAGAGCGCTTCGCGCCCCTTCTGCCCCCTCGGTCACACTGAGCTCTCGTTTGCACACATTTGAGCGATCAACTACGGTCCTTGACTGCTCTTTACATTTTGTGTGCATGCGTGGAGTGATCAAGTGAAGAACCCCAGAACGGGTAGCGGCATCGCCCTCACCGTGACCGTGACGGCCCTATGCCTCACCGCTCTGTCACCGGCCTACGCCTCCCCCACCCCGACTCCGACCCCGGCCGCATCCGCGGCCCCGTCCGCCGCCGCCACGACGCAGAGTCTTGTCGCGCCGCTGAAGTACCAGCTCAGCCTCAAGGGCCAGCGGCAGCAGACCAACTACTACTGCGTGCCCGCCTCGGCGTCGATGAGCCTGTCGACCTTCGGCATCAGCGTCAGCCAGTCGACCCTCGCCAAGAAGATGAAGACCACCCCGTCCGGCGGCACCAAGCGCACGTACGCCCTGCCGGCGGTCAATGCCTACGTCAAGTCCCGCGGCTACAAGTACACGGTCCCCGCCGACACGGCGGGCAACTCGTTCCTCCTCATGAGCCGGGTCGCGAACAACGTGGGCCAGCTGCACCGGGCGCCGTTGCTGGGGGTGTGGATGGAGCAGCTGCCCTGGAACAAGGGCAAGATCAAGGGCACCAAGATCGGCCACGCGATCATCGCCTACGGCTACGACAAGGTGGCCGGCACCATCACCGTCTACGACCCGTGGAAGCCCACCGGCGGCACCCACACCATCAGCGCCTCCACCCTGGCCGGCATCCTCCAGCCGGGCGGCATGTACTACATCTCCAAGCTTTAGCCGTAAATCCGAGCGCCTCCAGCGGGCCACCGCCCGCTGGAGGCACTGGCCTCGCCGTGACGGCAAAATTTGCCGCCCTCTTTTGTCCCATAAGTCACACAAAATCACTCTTTGCGCATATTTGACCGATTCGCTGCGGTCATTGACTACTCTTTGGTTCTTTGTGTGCATATGTGGAGTGATCACTTGAAGAACCATAGACCGGGGACCGGCATCGCCCTCGCCATGGCTGCGACGGTGGGCGCGCTCTGCTTCACCCCTCTCTCACCGGCCTACGCCTCCCCCGCCGCCCCCGCCGCGGCTCGGTCCGCGGCCGCCACCGCGAAGTCCGACCAGCTCGTCAGGCCGCTGAAGTACCAGCTCAGCCTGGACGGCCAGCGGCAGCAGACCAACGTCTACTGCGTGCCCGCCTCGTCGTCGATGAGCCTGTCGACCTTCGGCATCGCGGTCAGCCAGTCGACCCTCGCCAAGAAGATGAAGACCGCCCCGCCCTATGGCACCGAGGGCGTGAACGCCGTGCCGGTGATCAACGCGTACGTCAAGTCAAGCGGATACAAGTACACGATGCCCACCGACGCGGACGGCAACCCGGCCGTCCTCATGAAGCGGGTCTCCAACAACATCGGCCAGCTGCACCGGGCACCGGTGCTCACGGTATGGATGGAGCAGCTGCCCTGGAACAAGGGCAAACTCAAGGGCACCGAGATCGGCCACGCGATCATCGCCTACGGCTACGACAAGGCCGCGGGCACGATCACCGTCTACGACCCGTGGAAGCCCACCGGCGGCACCCACACCATCACCGCCTCCGCCCTGGCCCGCGTCCTCCAGCCGGGCGGCAACATGTACTACGTCTCCAAGCTCTGACAGGACACCGGGCCTGGCCTGTGCCACGGCCGCCAACTGAACGCCGCGGCGGTGCCACGCGTATCCCCACGTGAAGTCGGCCATGAAGTGGGACTTCGCGAGGAGGCATCGTAGTGACCGTGCCGACATGGCTTGGGCGGACAGCGGCGGCCGTGACGCTGACCTCGGTCGCCCTGACCTCCAGGGCGACGAAACGGCCCTGACCCTCCTGGAGGGCGTCGGCGCCACGATCGGCGGCGTGCTCGCCGCCGTGTGCAACGCGATC
>NZ_JBFAMX010000825.1:0-3642 GCF_040659615.1 Nonomuraea sp. NPDC049784 | reverse complement strand
CGAAGCGGCGGGGGTGGGCGGCTCCGGCCCGGTTCAGCAGGCGGCGGTCCGGGAGGCGTACGTCCAGGAGGCCCCCCGACTCGTGGCACTCGCCCCGGACGTAGAGGGCGGCCAGGAGGGGGTCGGTGCTGCGGGCCACGGCCGGATCCGGCAGCCGGGCCTCCACCAGGGCCCGCGCCTCGACCGCGCCAGGGACGGTCGCGCTGACCGCCCGCCACACCCCCGCCCGATCGTCCTGCCCGATCCGCGGCGCCGCGCCCAGGAACGTCACCACACCCGCCCGCGCCAGCGCCCGCAGCTCCGCCAGCCGGGGCGCCGGCGGACCGCTGGCGAAGTAGTTGTACAGCCCCTGGAACCAGGGGTCCTCGGGCAGCACGCCGCGCAGGGCGATCAGTCCGTGGATCATCGCCAGGTCCGCGCTGTGCGCCGGGTCGGCCCGCCGTTCCAGGTCGGCCGCCAGGTAGCCGGACATCCACCGCCCCAGCCCCGCCAGGTCGCCGAACCGCATCCCGTGCAGGGGCCGCTCCAGCCGCTCGAGGTGCAGGCGGTCCGCGAACCTGGGGACGGCCTTGGTGACCAGGGCGCGCATCTCCTTCCCGCCCCACTCGGCCAGCGCGAAGGCGGGCTCGAACCCGTCCCACCCGATCCGGGTACGCGACGGGTGCGTGTTGAACAGCTCGAAGTAGTACGCGTACGCCAGCTCCTTGGCCACCGCCCGCCGCAGATCCCCGGGAGGCGCGCCCGGGGTGATGAACCTGGGCAGGCCGGGCGGCGGGGCGGCCAGCCGGTAGCCGGTCTTGGCGTGGTACGGCACCCCCCTGCGCGACCCCACGTACAGCCGCGGCTCCGCCCCGCTGGGCACGTAGTGCAGCTCCCCTTCGTGCCGGGTGAACCGGCCGCCGCGGCCCGACGTGAGCAGCACCATCAGGTCGATGAACGCCAGCCCGGCGCCCCGCGCGAGCACCGGCTCCCCCGCCGGGATCACACGGGGGTCGAGGTCGGCGGCGTACCCGGTGGGCACGTACGTCAGGCCGTGCCGGGCGGCGAACGCCACCTCCCCGGTCTCCTGCGGCGAGGGCAGCACGCTCTGGTGGCCCTGCGCGAGCACCACCGCGTCCACCTCCAGCGTGCCCCCGCGGGACAACTCCACCTGCTGGCCCCCGGGCCGGTCGGCCAGGCCGACCGCCGTGTCCCGGTGCAGATGCACCCGCACGTTGCGCGGCGCGGTGCGCAGGGCGCGCTCGAAGGCGAAGGAGAGGTAGCGGCTCAGGACCGGGCGGGGCGCGAAGAACCCGGGCTCGCAGCCGAGCCACTCGGCCAGCGACGGCCCCGGCCGGACCGGCCCCTCGCAGCGCACCGAACGGTCGGTGAAGATCGTGATGTCGCCGGCCACGGAGTTGGCCCACAGCAGCTCGGGCTGGCCGGCCCGCCAGACGCGGCCCGCGCCGTGCGGGTACGGGTCCACCACGTGCACGTCCAGCACCTGGTCCCCGAGCAACTCGGAGGCGTTGGCGCAGATCCGCTCCACGAGCGACGTCCCCGTGGGACCAGCCCCGATCACCGCGAGAGCACCCACCCCGACCACCTCCCCCAGCCACCCTGCTGTCCTTCGATTACACGACGCGCCGCGTCGTCCCCGCGATGGCGCTCGCGAATACCTATATAAACAGTAGGTATTAGGGGGATGATCGTCAACTCGGGTGAGCGGCGTAACCCCTCTTGTCGGTGGCGCTGGCTAAGGTCCCTGGTATGGCCATCGACTACGCACGCCCAGGACTCTTCACCACACTGACCGCAGGCCAATTACCCCTGGCCGCCGCCCTGCCGTCTGATCCGGTGGAGATCTGCCGGGTCGCGAGCGGGCTCGTCATCCAGCCGCATGACGCCGCCACGCTGCCCGTCCCCGAGGAGCGCATGGCGGAGAAGGATCTGCGTCCCGTGAGTGCCATCGTCGAGGCGCTGACCCGGCTCGATTCGGCGCCGCTCACCACGCCGCGCCCCGCGCATCTGCGGGTGGTGGGCACCTGCCGCCACTTCGCCACGCTGAGCTGCGCCCTGCTCCGCCTGCGCGGCATCCCCACCCGGACGCGATGCGGGTTCGCCACCTACTTCGTCCCGGGCAAGCACGTCGACCACTGGATCACCGAATACTGGCGCGCCGACGAGCGGCGATGGGTGCGCGTCGACAGCGAGATCCTCAACGGGGACCAGGTGGACCACCCAGAGGATCTGGCGCCGGGAGAGTTCCTGACCGGCGGCGAGTCATGGACGCTCCACCGGAAGGGGACGGTGGATCCGGACACGTTCGGGGTCTGGAGGACGACGCATGCGTGGGGCGTGGCCGAGATCCGGGGTAACGCCATTCGCGACCTGGCCGCCCTGTGCAAGATGGAGACGCTGCCCTGGGACGAGTGGGGCCGGATGACCGCCTCCTACCAGGGCAAGACCGGCCCCGACTACGACCTGCTGATCGACGAGGTCGCGGCCGCCTGCGCGGCGGCCGACCCTGACGCCGTCGACCGGCTCTATCAGAGCGCGGAGCTGCGGGTTCCGGACGAGATTCGCTGAACATCGCCATGGCTGCGACGGGACCGATGGACGTGTTGAGCGAGACGGACTGGGCGGCGCCCGCATCCCCCCCGCATCGGCCCAACCCAGCTTCCGGTGTCCGCGGGTCCTTGCGATCTGTGCGTACACCGAGCCGGGCGGCCAGGGTGATCTCCAGCTGATCTTCGAGAATACGCCTGAGGTCGAGCCGCCCTTCCTCTGGCAGGGGAACTCCGCATCGTCTGCTCACCTCCGTGCGGGGATCTCGGGCGGGTGCCGCGCTCTGCCGCCTACTCGTGATCGTGCGGTTCGAGCATGTTGGCGCGTACCCGGCTCTCGGTAATCCTCGCCAGGCCCGCACGGGCCTGCGGCCGCCTGCTCGTGGGCGCGGCGGGCCGTACGTCGGCGAAGAGCGTGACCTCCACGACCAGGTCACGGGTCGCGGCCACCCGGGCGATGGAGGCGAGCAGCGAGTCGTCCCCGACGTAGCAGGCACGGGTCGAGATCGCCGCGCCCTCGCGGTAGCGCACCATGGCCGGGAGGACCGGGGCGCCCGCGTCCACGGCCGCCTGGAACACGGCCGGGCGGAACCGGCCCATCCCGCGACCGCACCAGGTGGTGCCCTCGGGGAAGGCGACCACGGTCTCGCCCGCCCTGAGAGCGTCGGCGACCGCGGCGACGGCCGACGGCAGCGCGGACAGTCGCTCCCTGTCGATGAACAGCACGCCCGAGCCGGCGGCCAGCGTGCGGATGACAGGCCACTCGCCGATCTCCCGCTTGGCGAGCAGCCGCGACGGTAGCGTGGCCGCGAGGACGAGTGGGTCGAGCCAGGACACGTGATTCGCCACGACCAGAGCGCCCCGCTCCGGCGCCGTCCCGATGCCCGACGCCGGACCCGTCTGCGATGCCGCACCGGCTTCCGGCGCCGCGCTGCTTTCCGGCGCCGTGATGCTGCTTTCCGGCGCCGTGATCTCGAGCCGGACGCCGAGTGAGCGAAGAAGCAGTCGCGCCCAGGCCATCGTGAGCTCCGTCCGCCACGCCGCCCGCATCCGCCCCACCAGGGACAGCGGCACCCCGGCGAGCAGCACCAGGAAC
>NZ_JBFAMX010000824.1:0-3658 GCF_040659615.1 Nonomuraea sp. NPDC049784 | reverse complement strand
GCCCGCCCGCTGGCGGACACGCCGACCACCGAGTCGAGCGGCCCCACCTCAAGGTCCTTCAGCGCGGCGGCGCCCGCCTCACTGTCGTCCTCCGCCCCCTCCACGGACCGGGTGAGCGCTTCCGGCCCGCCGGCGATGATGCCCTGCACCAGCGACGGATCGGTGCCGAACGTGGGCGGGCACTCGCTGGCGTCGAGCACGGCCAGCCGCCCCGACGTGCCGGCGCCGACGTACAGCAGCCGGCCGCCCTCGGCCATCCTGGCGGAGATGCCGTCGATGGCCGCCGAGATCGCCGGGATGGCCACCGCGACGGCGGCGGGCACGGCGGCGTCGGCCTGGTTCATGAGCCGGGCGATCTGCTCGGTCGGCAGCCGGTCGATCTGGCTGTAGCGGGGATCGCTCTGCTCGGTGGACAGCTCGGGTAGCGGATCAGTCATGACGCTAATTTCCACCTTCTCCTTCACGCTTGTAAATATCTTTCAGATAATGGCTTGCATGGCACATGTACGAACCGGAGCCGAACGGCTGGCCGCGGACCCCGCGCTCGCGGGCGGAACCCGCCTCGGCCTGATCACGAACCCCACCGGAGTCCTGCCCGATCTCACCCCGACCCCGGACGCGCTGCTGGCCGCGGGCCTGAAGCTGACGGCCCTGTTCGGCCCCGAGCACGGCATGCGCGGCACCGCGCAGGCGGCGGGCAGCGAGGCCGACGCCGTGGACGAGAAGACCGGGCTGCCGGTGTTCGACACGCACAAGCTCGAGGGCGAGGCGCTGGACCGGGTGGTCGCGGGGTCTGGCGTGGACACGTTGGTCTTCGACATCGCCGACGTGGGTGCCCGGTTCTACACCTACGTCTGGACGATGTACGACCTGCTGGCCTCGGCCGCGCGGCTCGGGCTGCGGTTCGTGGTGCTGGACCGCCCCAACCCCCTCGGCGGGACCGTCCAGGAGGGCCCGCTGCTCGACCCGGCGTTCGCCAGCTTCGTGGGCCGCTTCCCGCTCCCGGTCCGGCACGGCAGGACGGCGGGGGAGCTGGCCACGCTGTTCGGGTTCGACGTGGACCTGCGCGTGGTCGAAATGGAGGGCTGGCGGCGCGACATGACGTTCGCCGAGACGGGACTGCCCTGGGTGATGCCGTCGGTCAACATGCCGACCGTGGAGACCGCGCTGGTCTATCCGGGCACCGGGCTGTTCGAGGGCACGAACTTCTCCGAGGGGCGCGGCACGACCAGGCCCTTCGAGCTGATCGGGGCCCCGTACGCGGATGCCAGGTTCGCCCCCGCGCTGGCCGAGCTGGAACTGCCGGGTGTGCGGTTCAGGGAGACGTGGTTCACGCCCACGTTCCACAAGCATGCCGGCGTCCCCGTGCGCGGCGTCCAGCTCCACGTGCACGACCGCGAGGCGTTCAGGCCCGTCCTGACGGGCCTGTCCATGCTGTACGTGGCCCGCACCCTCTACCCGGACGACCTGCGCTGGTGGGGCCCCGACCTGTTCATGGACCACCTGTGGGGCTCCGACACGCTCACCCGCTGCCTGGACGCGGGCGAGGACCCCCGGGACCTCTGCCCGCCACCAGGAAGACCAGAAGGACGACTGCTCTATACGTGACATCACGCCAGATCGCGCCGGTAGAGCCAGAAGACGCGTTCCGCTCGCGCGCCGACGGCGTGCGAGTAGAACCGCAACGGCCCTACCCACCCGATCTGGGCGCTGGCCTGCCCGGCGGCCCGCTGGTCCGCCAGGCACCTGCGCAGCAGTACGCGTCCCACGCCCAGCCCGCGGGCGTCCGGAGAGGTCCCCATCGGCCCGAACCAGCCCGGCCGGGCGCCCCAGGCGGCGAAGCCCAGGACGCGCCCGTCGCGCTCGGCGTAGTGCAGCCCGGCCGCGTGCGTGGCCTCCCAGGCCCACAGATCGTTCCAGTGCTCCCGGACGAACGCGGCGACCCCCTCACGGTTCTCATCGGCCGCGTGCACGCGTACCCCGGTCGCCTCCAGCCGCCGCAGGTCGTCCTCGACGGACAGGTCGGCGCCCAGGTCGGCCGTCATGTTCCAGGCGACGTGATAGCGCTCGTAGCCGAGGCTCTCGGCCAGGCAGGCGGCGGCGGTATAGCGTACGTCGATGCCCGGCCAGGCGTAGCACGGCGGGTTGCCGGTGAAGTGCGCCTGCCGCGCCCCCTGGCCCCGCAGCCACTCCTCGGCCGCCTGCACCAACGCCCGCCCGCGCCCCTGCCCCCGCATGGAGGGGTGCACGGCCAGCAGGTCGATGTGCCCGTTGCCCGGATCCGTGGCCGACAGGGAGACCATCACCACGCCGCCGTCGGTGGCCAGCGCCGTCCAGCGCCGCTCCGCGGGCGGCCGCGACAGGGAGCCCACCAGGTCGGCGGCCTCCGCGGCGTCCAGCGTCAGCGCGGCGGTGGCGATCCGTGTCGCCTCGGCGAGGTCGGTGGCCGACACGGCGGCCCGCACAGCGTGGGACATCACACCTCGCTCATCGGGCGGGCGATCACGCTGCGGCGCTCGGGGTAGAAGCACGCGTGCTCCTGCGGCACACCCTCGGTCAGCTGCAGCAGCGGCCGCTCGGTCGTGCACCGCTCGCCCCTGAACGGGCAGCGGCGGGCGAACAGGCAGCCCTCGTCCGACTGGCTCTCGTTCAGCGACTCCAGCGGCGTCACCGGCTGCTCGCCGGGCTGCTCCAGGCCGTGCAGCACCGGGATCGCGGACAGCAGCGACTGCGTGTACGGGTGCACGGGGTCGGCGATGACCGTGTCCACCGGGCCGCGCTCGACGACCTGGCCGCGGTAGATGACGTACAGCTCGCCGTCGTCGCCGATGTAGCGCGCCGTGGCCACGTCGTGCGTGATGAACAGCACGCTCACGCCGAGCCGCTCGCGCAGGTCCTTCAGCAGCGCCAGGATGCCCAGCCGCAGCGACACGTCGATCATCGAGACCGCCTCGTCCGCGACGAGCATCTCCGGGTCGACGGTCAGCGCGCGGGCGATGACCACGCGCTGCCGCATGCCGCCGGACAGTTGGTGCGGGTAGCGCGACAGCACCGTGCCCGGGTCGAGGCCGACCAGCGACAGCACCTCGGCCGCCCGTTCGTCGATCCACGACCGCGACCGCCCGGTCTGCTTGGCCCGCAGGCTCAGCGGGGCGTACAGCGTCTGGTGGATGGTCCTGGTCGGGTTCAGGGCCGAGTACGGGTCCTGGTGGATCATCTGGATCTTGCGGAAGTGCGGCTGGCGCTCCTTGGGCTTGAGCGGCGACATGGAGACGTCGTCGATCAGGATCTCGCCCTCGTCGTACGTCTCCAGCCCCGCGATGATCCGGCCCAGCGTGGTCTTGCCGCATCCGGACTCGCCGATGAACGAGGCCGCACCGCCCTTCGGGATCAAGAAGTCGACCCCGCGCAGCGCGCGCACCTCACGGGCGCCCAGCATCTTGCCGCGCTGTTTGAACGTCTTGACGACGCCGTTCCCAGTGATCATGCGGGCTCCTTCACGTTCACGGTCACGGCGTGGCAGGCCACGACCCTGGACCCGTCCGCCCCTTGATGGACACGGGGGTCGGGATCGACGGTGTCGCACACGTCCATGCGCAGCGGGCAGCGCTCCCTGAACACGCAGCCCTCCTTCGGCACGGTCGCCAGGGTCGGCGGC
>NZ_JBFAMX010000823.1:0-3662 GCF_040659615.1 Nonomuraea sp. NPDC049784 | reverse complement strand
GGCGGCCGCGGCCAGCACCGCGGCTGACACCAACGCCCGCACGACCCGCCTCCGCCTTGCCGCCTTCGGATGCGCGACCAGCGCCCCCGCGCCTGGCCCTTTCGCACCTGGCTCGCCGGCGCTCGTGCCTGAACCCCGACCGGTCGCGTCCGGCTCGCAGGCGCTCATGCCCGAACGCCGCCCGGTCGCGTCCGGTTCGCCGGCGCCCGTGTCAGGGCTGCTCCTGATCGCGCTCGTGTCAGGGCCGCTCCTGATCGCGTTTTCGGCGTCTGGGACGGATGCGCCCGCCGCCGGTCGGTGCACCTCGGTCCGCGCGTCGTGTCCGCGCCCGTCTGCGCGGTGGCCCGTCGCGTGTGGGCCCTGGACGGAAGTGCGCGCGGTCGGCCAGGACGCGTCCGCCGCCGGGCCGGCCTGCTTGGCGTGCCGAGGCGCGGCCGGGATCGGTTCGATTGCGCCCTCCTCTGCGGCGTGCCCGAAGACGGTCGCGTCCGTGGAAGGTGGGGAGATGGGCGACGGAGTGTCGGCGATCTTGGCGGCGAGATGCCAGGCCAAGGCGCGGGGGAGCGGCGGGGTGAGAGCGGCGACGTCCTCGGTCTCGTGCTCGGCCGCCTTGCCCAGCCCGGTGGCGATGGTCTTGACGCGGGCCCCGCCGCCCAGCCGGAGCAGCAGCGGTTCGCTGACTTCCACGCCGCGCAGCCTGCGCTCCTCCAGGGTCAGGGAACGGGTGGTCAGCAGTCCGCGGCGGAGCCGGAGCCGGCCGGGCTCGCGTTCCAGCCGGTAGCGGCCCCACGACTCGGCGAACAGCAGGACGGCGCCGAGCACTCCGGCGGCCACGTTCACCGCGAGGAGCAGCGGGACAGCCACCAGCGGGCGCGCCGTCACCCAGTCCCACAGGCCGGTCGCCGCCCAGGTGGCGACGCTCTCGGCCCCGAACGAATTGAGCGCCTTGTAGAGGGCCCCGAGCACCAGCGCGGCCCCGGTGAACGTCCACACCGACAGCGGCGCGTACTTGATCCACGACCAGTGCAGCTCCACCAGCGGCCCGCCATCGGCAGCGGGCTCCTCGCCCTGGTGCAGCAGCGTACGGCGCAGGGACTCCGCCTCGTGCCTGGTCAGCGGGTCGAGCACGAGTTCGGTTCCCTCGGCCGAGTGCTCGCCCGTGCCCACCTTGACGACGGTCAGACCGAAGGCGCGGAGCGCCGGATCGGCCCTCAGATTCACGCTGCGCACCCGGTCGAGGGGGATCGAGCGGTGCTGGCGGACGGTGATCCCCGAGCGCAGTTCGAGACGTTCGGGGGTGAGCCGCCAGCGGGTGGTGCGGAGCCTGGCCACGTCGTACGCCACCACGGTCGCCACCACCAGCACCGCGGCGGCCGCGCAGACCGCCACGACGCCGCCGGGCGCCCAGTCGCTGCCCACCAGGAAGCGCACCAGCGCGGCCACCACGCCCGCCACGATCGCCAGCGACTTCACCCCGGAGGCCCACCAGCTCCGCCCGGCCAGCCGCCGCCACCCCCCATCCCCAACGGCCGCTTCGCCTTCGATGGGTGCTCCGTCTCCGACGGGCACTTCACCGTCAACGGGCAGCCGGGCTTCCAGCGAGGGCAGGCCACCCGTGTCACGAGGTCCTCCTGGAGACGGCCCGTCCGTGCCGCGCCATCCGTCCGAGGACGGCCGCCCCGCGTCGTGCCATCCCCCGGAGCGGGATCCATCTCCGCTGCGCCGTTTCGATGCGCGAAAGCCGTTCACGTAGCGTCCCCCGGCGTCGCCTGTGTGATGGCGGTCAGGCGTTCGGCCAGCTCGGCCGCCACCTCGTGGTCCAGCGCCTCGATCTTGATCGCCCCCGCCGAGGAGGCGGTGGTCACCGTGATGTCGGCCAGTCCGAACAGTCGCTGCACCGGCCCCCGCGCGGTGTCGACCCGTTGGATCCGCGACATCGGCGCCACCCGCCAGGTGTGGATGAGCCACCCCTTGCGCGTGTAGACCGCCTGGTCGGTGACCTCCCACCGCTCCACCCGGTAGTAGGCGCGCGGCGCCACGAGAGCCAGCACCACGCAGCCCGCGGCGAAGACCCCCACGCACGCGCCCAGCCAGACCGGCCGCGAGGTGAAGATCCAGTACGCCGCCACCGCGGCTACGGCCACCGGCACCATGAGGATCAGCCACTGCGCCGTCCACCAGGCGACCGCCCGCGGGTCGGCCTGGTTACGCGGCGGGCGCAGCTCCACCTGGGCGATCCCGGTCATTCCCCGCCCTCCGCCTTCCTCGCGGAGTCGGTCACGGCCAGCATGACCAACCCGAGCACCCCGATCACGATGGCCGCGAACACCTCATACCCCTCCAGGAACGGCAGCCGGTTGACCACGAGCAGGCCGTGCGCCCACCGCCACCATCCGAACAGGGTGTTCAGCAGGCCGCCCACACCCTGCAGGAGCAGCAGCCAGCCAAGCACCGTCAGCATCGCCTTCATGGAGTCCAAGCGTCGTCACGGGGGAGCGGGGCCCGCGTCGGCCGTAGGTCTCGGCCGGCATCGACTTTGGTCGCTGTCGCCGTACCCTTGGCAGGGCCTAACCTCGATGAGCGTGACGGAACTGCGGGGGGACGGCGGTCACGCCCACGAATACCGGTGGGCGCTGCCGTCGGTGCTGCTCGGCGACGGGCGCGAGGGCCGCAGGGTGCGCCGCTCGACCCGCGACTGGATCGTCGACATCCTCATGTTCCTGCTCGCGTGCGGCGTCACGCTCCTGTCCCTGCCGGAGCTCCAGGACGAGCCCGAGCCGCTGCTGGCGCTCGAGCAGGTGGTGGGGGCGCTGTCGTGCGTGGCGGTGTGGCTGCGGCGCAGGTGGCCGCTGGGGCTGGCGCTGGTGACGACCCTGCTCTCGTCCTATCTGGAGCTGTCGGGTGGGGCCTCGCTCGTGGGACTGTTCACCGTGGCGGTGCACCGGCCGTTCAAGGTCTCCGGGCCGATACTGCTGCTCTCGCTCGTCGCCCTCGCCCCGTACGTCATGCTGCGGCCCCAGGACGATCTGGACCGGACATGGGCGGCGGCGCTCGGCGTGACGATCGTGCTGACCGTGTTCGCTTGGGCCGTCGTGATCAGGGCCAGGCGGCAGCTCGTCTGGTCGCTCAGGCAGCGCGCCGACAGCGCCGCGGAGGAGGCCAAGCGGCTCGAGCGCGAGCGCATCGCCAGGGAGATGCACGACGTGCTCGCGCACCGCATCTCCATGCTGAGCCTGCACGCGGGGGCGCTGGAGTTCCGGCCGGACGCGCCCGCCGAGGAGATCGCCAGGGCCGCCGGGGCGATCAGGACCAACGCCCACCTGGCATTACAGGACCTGCGCGAGGTGATCGGCGTGCTGCGCCACGCGCACCCGGACGGCGACGACCCGGTGCCCGATCGGCCGCAGCCCACGCTCGCCGACCTGCCCACGCTGGTGGGGGAGTGCCGCCACGCGGGCATGGACGTGCGGCTCGACCTGCGTGCCGACGGCGACGCACCGGAAGGGCTCGGCCGCAACGTCTACCGCATCGTCCAGGAGGCGCTGACCAACGCGCGCAAGCACGCGGGCGGGGTGCCCGTGAAGGTGGCGGTCTCGGGAGCGCCGGGCGAGGGGCTGTCCGCGGAGGTGCGCAACCCTCTGTGGGCGCGCCACGGGCTGCGC
>NZ_JBFAMX010000822.1:0-3665 GCF_040659615.1 Nonomuraea sp. NPDC049784 | reverse complement strand
GCACCGGGAGTGCGCCGAGCAGGCACGTCGCGCGCTGGGGGCACGGGCGTACACGGCGGCCTTCCGTGACGGTAAGCGACTCGGACCGTCCCGGGCGGTCGCCTACGCGCTGGAAGAGCCCTGACGGGCACCGCCCGACACCGCCGTTCTCGGTTCCGTGACGCCCGCACCTCCAATCCGCGGTCCATGACCGCCTGCAAGGAGGTGAAGCGGAGTCGGGCAGGGCTGCCGAGCCGGGCGGCCGGCAATTCGCCGATCAGGTGGCAGCGCTGCGCATGACACCGATCGCCTGGTCGTCGATGGAGGCGAACAGGGCCGTGGGCCGCGAGTCCGACGAGAGGAGCCGGAGCGCGGCGTCGTAGCCGCCCTCCTCTTCGTCCACGGCCAGCCGGGCGGCCAGGAGCTGTTGACTGTATCCATGCATGAGCCAGAGGAATCCCCAGTGGTGCGGGAGCTGCGAGCATTCACCGAGTGGGTCGGCGCGGGCCGGAAACTGACCGCCACCGGCCAGATCACGCTGGCCGACGCCAGAACACTGGTAGCCCTGCTGGACACCGGTGACGTGGTCGACCCCGACATCGGAGGGCGGGTGTTCAAGACCACATCCAGCGCCGAGCTGCCCGGGTTGGTGCGGACCTTCCTGTGGGCCAGGGCCGCCGGCCTGGTGCGGGTGGTCAAAGGGCGGCTGGTTCCGGTGAAGAGGGCCGGGCCGATGCTCGCGCGCCCGCACGCGCTGTGGCAGGCGGCGTTCGAGGCGTTTCCACGGCTGGCGGAGGCCGTGTGCCCGGGCGGCTGGTGGACCTCCCCGTTGCATGAGGAGTTCGCGCCGGTGGTGCGCACCTTGCTGACCCGGTTGTACGGCGGGTCCGCGCCGGTTACGGAGCTGTACGAGCTGTCCTGGGAGCGGGCGTCGGCGCCGTTCGTCATCGAGAAGCCCGAGCGCGCCAGGCAAGCCAACGACCAGGACACCGAACGGGTGCTGAGCGCACTGGAGCGACTGGGAGCGATCGAGGTCACGAACGAGAAAGCCGCGCTGACGCCGCTCGGCCTGGAGGCGGTACGGCGAAGCCTGGGCGAGGCCGGTCCGGGCGACCCGGTGTACGAGCTCAAGGTGACGCTGCTGGACACCGATGAGCCGGTGGTGTGGCGGCGACTCCGCGTGTCCGCGGGGATCTCGCTGGCCCGGTTGCACCGCATTCTGGCAGTGGCCATGGGGTGGGCCGACTACCACCTGCACCTCTTCGCCGCCGAAGGGCGACGCTACGGCAGGCCCTCGCGCGAATGGGACATCGATGTGCTGGACGAGACGGCGACCATCCTGGCCGAGGTGGCGAGCGGCGAGGGCGCGCGGATCAGCTGGGAGTATGACCTCGGCGACGGCTGGGAGCACGAGATCGTCGTCGAGCGGACGATGGAGGCTGAGGAGAGTGTCCGGTATCCGGTGGTCGTGGCGGGAGAAGGCGCGTGCCCGCCGGAGGACTGCGGCGGGACGTGGGGATATCGCGAGTTCCGGGCCGCTCTGGCCGTTCCCCGACATGAGGAGCACGAGCACCTGGTGCGGTGGGCGGGGTTGACCAGCGCCGCGGAGTTCGATCCGGAGCGTTTCGATCTGGAGGCGGTCCGGCGAGCGGTGCTGAAGATCGCTTGATTCGTTCGTCCGCCCGACTTGCATGTCCTGCGAGCAGTCCTCGGTGTCCTTCCGGGGGCACCGGGTCGCCGTGGCCGGGTCGGCCCCGAGCCGCTGAGGTCCTCGTGGGCCATCGCCACAGCGGGTGACAGGGTTCGCACTCACCGATCAGGAAGCAGCGTAGCCCCGGTTCCTCTGTTACACCCGTGTAAGAAGGGCTGAGGAGGCATGAGATGTGCCATGTCAGCGCGTCGCCCGCCCGACAACATATCGGCGCAACGCCTCTCGCCCACCGGGAACGAAAGGCCATCGATCAACGACCTCCCGCAGTTCGAGCTCTGTGAGCCAGGCATGCCAAGCGATCTCGGACGGATCTGGAACCAATGGCTCAGTGATCACGGCCTCGTGCACCCCGAACCAGACAGGGCTGACCCCATCCCGGCACAGGAACTTGAACATGAAACGCACCGGGACGCCGGCGCCCAGCTCCTCGGACAGCTCGCGGGCTGCCGCGTCCTCATACGACTCGCTCACGTCCACGGCACCGCCGACCATCACGTCATAGTGGCCGGGAAAGCGAGTGTGCTGCTCCGCTCGGCGCAGCACGAGGATCCGCCGCATCGGATCGCGACAGATCGTCGTCGCGATCCGATGCATCCATCGCCGACGCTCCGCCTCTGCGCGATCCACGACTCCCAGCACGCGGTCCAGTTCATCCACTCGCTCGACCAGCTCGCCCATGCAGGACACGATCGCAGGCACCACCGACAACCTGCTCTACGAGCACCCCAAGCTAGTGATCTGCGTCACATGACCTGCCCAGAAACGCAACACGAGCGACGACCCCCAGCACGAACATCCCGATGGAAAGCCACCTGCTCGATCGCCACACGAACACAACCGCACACAGTGAGTACGGGCAGAAGCCACATCTTCGTCACGGACGCGATCATGAACGGCCTGCCTCCGCACATTGTGGGATGCCTTCCTCGCACACTTTGAGAAGCGGAAGGTGTCCATCGGCACCTGCGCACGCACCTTCGGGGCCCCGTGCATTCATGTGCACGCTTGTGTCAGATGCTCGCTCCTGCGACCGGATCCGGCACAGCGGGCACGGCTCGCCGAGATCCGCGACAACTTGATCGCCCGAATCGCCGAAGCCGAGACGGAAGGCTGGCTCGGCGAGGTCGAAGGTCTCCAGGTCAGCCTGGCTGGCGCCGAGGAGAAGCTCCGCCAGCTCGATCGGGGCCACGGGCAGCATACGGCCGTGGATCTTGGCATCCCCACCACGCGTGGTGATCGATGAACTCACGAAGGTGGGCTGCCGCATGGCCCTCAACCAAGATCGAGAACAAGTTCAAAAGAAGCGTGCATCAAATGCCCTTCAGAACACGATCAAGTGCCGCCCGGCCTGCAGGTCCCCAGTTCGGCTTGCCGCCGGGAAGACCCCGATCTCCGTTCTGCCCCATGAGCATCAGGAAGAGGCTCTTCATAGCGGCCAGCCCGCGGGCGCGCCGGATCGCCGCCTCGTCCGCGTGCGCGTACGCGTCGAAGAACCGTGCGGCCGCGCCCGCGGGGAGCAGCACCCACGCGGCGCCGAGGTCCCACGCGGGATCGCCGGCGAACAAGGCACCGAAATCGATCACGCCCGAGAGCGTTCCGTCCGAGACGACGACATTCGCGGGATGGAGGTCGCCGTGCACCCACACCGGCGGGCCCTCCCACTCGGGGGCCGCGACGGCATCGGCCCAGACGGCCCGGACGGCGCGGACATCGCCGACGGCGTCGGGGTCAATGGCCTGCAAGAACTGCTCGAAGCCGCCCGTGCACCTCTTGGGGTGAGCGCCGAGGTCCGAACTGGCCGGGGCCTCGGCGGGCGCCTCCACATGGAGCGCCTGGAGAAAGCTCGCCAGTGTGTCGGCCGCGTGGGCACCGCAGCTGATCGAGCCGTGGTCCAGCGGCTCGCCGGGAACCCACGTCATCACGGTCCAGTGCTTGGGGAAGCGCTCGGACGGTTCGCCGAACCGCACAGGGGTCG
>NZ_JBFAMX010000821.1:0-3668 GCF_040659615.1 Nonomuraea sp. NPDC049784 | reverse complement strand
CCGCCTGTGAGCACCCACTCCAGCGGGTCGGCCCCCAGTTCCTTGGCCGCGACGGCCGCGGTGGCGAGGATGCGGTCGGTGGTGGGCGGGAGCGTGGTGTACTCGTCCACGATGTAACCGTGGAACTCGGACCCGGTCGTGTTCATCAGCACCAGGTCCTTCAGCCCGGACACCACCGTGGACCGGCCGTCCCTGTCATGGTGCACGACGCAGGTGCGCACCTCGCCGCCGTCGCGCACGAACGAGTGCGGCCCGCCGCGGCTCCACGCGTACTCGTCGATCTCGACCCTGGCGTGGTGGATCGTCGGCTGCGACTCGACGAAGTGCCGGGCCAGCAGGAGGGCGAACTCCTCGATCTGACCGACGCCGTGCTCGCGGGCCAGCGCGTACACGGTGTTCTTCTGCGTGTCGGTCGGCAGGACGGCGGCGTTGTCGCCGGTCAGGTGTACCGCCTCCATGTCGCCCGAGAGCGAGGTGCTGACGTTGAGGTCCTTGACGTGGTGCACGGGGCCGTCCCTGACGACCCGGACGAGCCTGGTCTCCGCCTTGCCGTAGCGGTTGGGGCCGAGCTTGATGGACATCTAGCTCCCTCGGTAGGTGGAGTAGGCGTACGGGCTGAGCAGCAGGGGCACGTGGTAGTGCCGTTCGGGGTCGGCGACGGTGAAGGTGACGACGACCTCGGGGTAGAACGTGTCCTCCAGGTAGGCCCCGGTGTCGAAGACGACCCGGTGCACCCCGGCGCCCGGGTTCCAGCCCTTGATGCGGCCGTCGTCGTCGGTGCGCCCCTCGGCCACGACCTGGCCGTCATGATGCTCCAGGCGTACGTGGACGCCTCGCGCGGGGAGCCCGGTGACCGCGTTCAGCACGTGCGTCGAGAAGCTCATGTCCCCTCCTTCATGAGCTTGCCCAGCCGCAGCCGCGTGATCGCGGCCAGCTCGCCCCGCACGACCGCGCGCTCGCTCGCCTCGTCGTTGCGCAGCCGCTCGCGCAGCCTGGCCAGCATCTGGGCCCCGGTGAGCCCGGTGGCGCAGACCAGGTAGACGTGCCCGAACCGGTCCTCGTACACCTTGTTGCCCTCGGCGAGCGCCTGGCGTACCTCGTCCTCCACCCCGGACTGCTCCTGCCGGGACCACGACGCCTCCCTGCCGCCTGCGGCGGCCCGCTCCCCGATCCGCGGGTGCGCCGCGAGCGCCTCCAGCACGTCGTCCCACGCGAGGTCCCTGACGGCCGCGTCGGCTGCCGCGGTGAGCTCACCGAGATCCCGGTACGGGCGCAGCGCCGCCACCTTTGCGGCGAAGGTCCGGGAGGCGCAGCAGGTGAGCAGCTCCTCCTCGGCACCGTCCGGGGACCTGGCGTTGAAAACGGTCAGCGTGTCGGGCATGTCAGAAGTACACACATGCGCTTCGTGCCCGGTCCATCCGCAAGAACTCCGAACTGACCGCCCCGATGGTCAGGACTTTTCGTGTCATGCTCCAAGTCCCCGCACCCTCAACCCGCACCTGAGGAGGCTGAGGTCCTTCGGGATCGCGCCCGGAGGATCCCAGCCCTCACCGCCGGGCCGGCTCTTCAGTCCAGGAGGGCTGGGGCCTCTACTGCCAGAGGTAGACCGTGCTCCCCTGAGGCCGCTCGCTGTTCGGCAGGGGCCGCTGGTACTGCACGACCCCGCGATTGCCCAGCCGCTGCACCCGCACCTTGAACCCCTGGGCCTCCAGCTCCGCCTTGGCGTCCTTGACGTCCTTGCCGATCACCGCCGGCACCAGGGTGAACTGCTGGTCGTCCCGAGCCTGGTTGTCGCCGCGGAACCAGTCCCAGAAGTCCGTCTGGCACCGCGCCACCGTGATCATGGCCTGCGCGCCAGGATCCACCTCGGACTTCGCCTTGGGCGTCTGGGCGATGACCGTGCACGGCTCGGCGTCGTCGTCCACCTCGTTGACCTGCACCTGGAAGCCCTGCCCGCCCAGATATCCGGCGGCCTCGTCCTTGGGCATGCCGCTGACGTCGGGCATGACCAGCCCGGCGCTGACGTAGATGTCGACCTTGGCGCCCTCCCGCACCTTCTCGCCCACCTGTGGCGAGGTGCGGATCACCTTGTTCCGCTCGACCTGCTGGTTGGCCAGCCGCTTGACCACGCCCACGGTCAGCCCGGCGGCGGCTATCTTGGCGCGGGCGTCGTCGCCGGTCATGCCGGCCGTGTTGGGCACGACGATGCGCTTGGGGCCGAGCGAGGGCACCAGCGTGATCGTGTCGCCCTTCTTCACTTCGGCGTCGGCGGCCGGGTCGGTGCGGAGCACCAGGCCGTCGGCCACCTTCTCGTCGTTCTCGCCGCCGGCCTCGCGCACCTTGAGGCCGGCCGCGACGGCGGTCTTCTTGGCCAGCTCCAGGTTCTTGCCGACCAGGTCGGGCACGTGGACGAGCTCGGGCTGCGCGAAGTACCAGCCGGTCAGCGCCACCGCGATCACCATGACGGCGGCGAGGATCACCAGGAACCAGTTCGGCTTGAACCCCCGCCGCTTCGGCATCTCCTCCCGCGGCTGGACCATGGTGTGGGCCGGTGCGGCCTGCGGCACGGAGAAGGCGGCGGAGGTCGTGCGGGCGTGCGGCTGGGAGTGGGACATCGGCGGATTGGTCATCCGCGGCAGCATCCGGTGCGCGTCGACGGCCGCCACGAGCATCGCGGTGGCGTCGGCGGGACGGTTGTCCGGCTCGCGGGCCGTCGCATGCGCCACCAGCGTGTCGATCAGCGGCGGCACCTCGGGGACCAGCGACGACGGCGCGGGCACGGTGTCGTGGACGTGCCGGTAGGCCACCGACATCGGCGTCTCGCCGTCATACGGCTGCTGTCCCGTGACCAGCTCGAAGAGCATGATCCCCGCGGCGTAGACGTCACTGCGCACGTCGGCGGCGCCCGTGGTGACCTGTTCGGGGGCCATGTAGCCGATCGTGCCGATCATCACGCCCGTGCGGGTCTGGTTGGTGGCCTCGATGGCCCTGGCCAGGCCGAAGTCGACCACCTTGACCCGGCCGTCGTCGGTCATCAGGACGTTTTCCGGCTTCACGTCGCGGTGGACCATCCCGGCCTGGTGGGCCGCGCCCAGGGCGGCGAGCACCGGGATCATGATCTCGAGCGCCTCGCGGGCAGGCAGCCTGCCGCGATCGCGCAGGATGTCGCGGAGCGTCTTGCCGGGCACGTACTCCATCGACAGATAAACGACGTCGTTGTCGGTGCCCTGGTCGAAGACGTGCACCACGTTGGGATGTGAGAGGCTCGCGACCGACTTGGCCTCGCCGATGAACCGCCTGACGAACGCCGGGTCCTGGGCGAGCGAGGAGTGCATGACCTTCAGTGCCACCGTCCGGTCCAGCCGGATGTCCAGCGCGAGGTAGACGGTCGCCATACCGCCCCGGGCGATCCGGCTCTCGATGCGGTAGCGTCCATCGAGGAGCCGCCCGACCAGGGGGTCCGCAGTCGTCGTATCCACCCCGCTGAGTTTACGGGCGATTTACCACCGGGAGGGCCTTGACGCCCGAAACCGATGCGGAGACGTTCCCTGCGGAACGCCCCCGCACCCGCGTCACGGCACCAGGCGCCTCAGGAGTCCTCGGCGCCTCATAAGGCCGCCTCAGGGGGTCATCGGAGATGAGGCCTCGGCGTAGCGCCGGCGCGGGAT
>NZ_JBFAMX010000820.1:0-3679 GCF_040659615.1 Nonomuraea sp. NPDC049784 | reverse complement strand
GGACTGGCCAGCATGCGCCTCAACAACCGCACCGGCGACGTCCGCGTGCAGCCCGGCGACGGCCGCGTCACCCTCGACGACACCCCCATCAGCTCCCCGCCGACCGAGCACACCGCTCTCAGCCGCCTCTACTTCCTGTGATCATCCTGCGCCCTCGAAGGAGCCCGCCATGTCCCTGAGTGCTGCCACCGCCGCGCTTCTCACCCACGGCCACGCCAGCATCGACCTGCCCGCCGCCGCCGCCAAGGCCCTGAGCGCGCTGCGCGTCGCCGCCGCCGCGTTCTTCACCCTGGAGGAGAACGTCAAGCGCACCCACGGCAGCGACGACTTCACCTACGGGTTCCGCCCGTACGGCCGCCAATACTCCATCAGCCCCGACCGGCCCGACATGAACGAAAGCTTCACCTACTGGGCAGACAACCCCACCACCGTCCCCCACCACGACACGCCCACCGTCGCACCATTCCTGCAGGCCCTCAGCGACTACTGGACCGTAGCCGCCGCCATCGCCGGCAACGTACTCACCGAGCTGGCGGCCCACTACGGGCACCAGCCACACGCCGCCCCACCATTTCGCGACTACTCCTACCTGGAGATCAACTGGTACCACCCCAGCGACCGAGACCTGCTGCAGGACCGGCACGAGGACGGCCACCTGCTCACTCTCGCCGTTTCCGACGGCCCCGGCCTGGAGATCGAAACCGGCGGGCGGATGAACCCCGTGCCCGTCCACGACAACCGGCTCCTGGCGATGCCGGGCAGCCTCCTCACCGCGATGACCGGCGCCGACATCCCGCCGCTCTACCACCAGGTCCGCAACCACCGGCTTCCGCAGCGCCTGACCGTGCTGTTCCTGGCCAACCCACCGCTCGACCGGCCCGTTCCACCCTTCGTGCACCGCGAGGGACAACCCGTCGACATCGCCCACCTCGCGCGCACCTCCGGGGCCATGTTCGGGCTCCCCGACGCACCAGCACGCCCGGCCGCGCACACCAGCGGCTGAGCCGACCCGCCAGCGGTCAGGCCAGCGCCCGGTCGAACACCTCACGGTGCGCGTAGACGAAGTGGTGCTCCCTTTTGCTCCACGCGATCCGGTCAGCCAGGACCTCCGGTCCAGCTGGGGCCGTTTCCGGATGCGCCGCGAGCTCCGCCCAGAAACGGACATTGCGCGATTGCCGCTCCAGGACGCAGTCGGTCAGCGCGTGGCGCTCCGCCTCGTGCAGACCGTAGGTGTCGGCGAGGAGGCGCACCTGCGCCGCCTGATCCACCAGCGCCATCGTCTGTTTCGACGAAATCGACCAGGTCCACGCCATGTACGCGACATCTTCAAGGCGGCCACCCGGGGCCGCCTGCTCGAAGTCGATGAATGCAACCGGCATGTCGTTCTGGAAGACCGCGTTGTTGGGGCCGGGGTCATGGTGGCACACGACGTCGAAGCGACCAGCCAAGTCACTTCCGCGCGTAGCGTCATGCATCTGACGCAAAAGGCGGGCCGCTGCGCCCACCTGGTCATCGGACCAGGGCCGGAATTTCGCGGGCACTTCACCCGGGATATAGGTGAATAGATCCTTGCCGTCCACCTGGCCCAAATACTTCGGGGCACCAGTGAAATTCTGCTGTTCGAAAGTTTTGAGAAGCGCAGCCATGAATTCGGATGAATTCGAGGCGGGCCGCAGAACCGTGTCGTTCCTTCGGAGAACTTCCGACGCCATGCGCCCTCCGGTCAGTGTGACCGCGCCATCAGACACATCAGTCATTGCCGTCGCTCCCACACCTTGATCGCCGATGGGTTCATGCGCACCGTGAAGCACTCATTCACAGCGGGGCACCCTGAGCCCACCCTGTAACCTGAGCGAGCTTAGCGGAGTCGGACCGACGGCGGTCCCGACTCACGGTAATCGGCAAAAATGGAGCGGAAGCGCGTTTTCAAGATCGGAAATTCCGGCGCGAGTCCGGTGTGCGCACCCTCGTGACGAGCGCTGAGCGACGACGACAGTGCTCGAAAGCGCCCTGCCTGCGGTGGCATGCACGGCGGCCAACGTCGACGTGCTGTCGCCGGCCTGGGCGCCCGCGTGCACCGCAGGCGCCAAAGGCGATGACCGTGCCTCTCAGGACACCAGCAGCGACCGCAGCGCGTCGAGGTCTTGCAGTGTCACCCCGTGAGCCTGAAGGCAGGCAAGGAGGCTGCCGTACTCCGTGGTGATAGTATCCATCGCCGATCGGAGTAGCTCTTCGGACACCGGATGGTTGTACCGCGTCACCCCCGATTCGTCGATGAAGGAGACGGGCCCGGCGGCGAGGGCGAGCTCGATGTTGGACTGGACGAAGTCCGCGACAACCTCGTGCCAGGCCACACCGAGCAGTGTCTGGATGATGGCCATGGCCAGGCCGGTTCTGTCCTTGCCGACAGCGCACTGGACGACCACGGGAGTGACATCCGGACGGCCGAGTTCCTTGATCAGCCGCGCGATGGCCGGCGCACCGTAGACGGCCATGAACGGGTAGAGCCGCACGGGGTCCAAAGGCCAGTCCTTGCCATCGAACCCAGAGAAGTCGGACAGTCCCATCCGGCGAAGCTCCGCCCGGTCTGGCAGCGCGGGCAGTGCGACCCACGTCACCTCCAGACCGTGCTTCTGGCCGGGCCAGACGATGTTCTCGGCCCCGCTGCGGAGATCGATCACGGTGCGGATGCCGAGTCTGCGCAGCCGTTCCACCCCGATGTCACTGAGGCGGTTCAGCGAACCTGATCTGAAGAGGAGGCCGGACTTCAGCGCGGAAATTCCGGCGTCGCGGAAGTTGCGCACGTTGGGAACATCGAGCGCGCGACTCGGAGGAGAAGAGGGCTCACTTGCTGACTGATCCGATATTCTAGGGTGCGTCATAAGATAATTGTAGGCAATATGATACGAGAAGTCTCTCTTGCAAAGAGCCGCATAATTTGCTTCCGCCATTGGATCTTCGATCTTGGATTAACGGCCTTCGTGCGCGCCTGATCACAAGCCTTACGTTCCAGGGTCATGCCTTACGAATTCCTCTCCGATGAGCAGGTAGCCCGCTACGGGCGCTTCCGCGAGCAGCCGACCCCGGCGGAGCTGGAGCAGTTCTTTCGTCTAGACGACTCCGGCCTTGGCAGCTCTGGAGGCCAAACGCCGTCCGGTGACCAAGCTGGGTTGGGCGGTGCAGTAGGGGACGGATCGGATGCTCGGCGTTGTCCTCACCGAGGAGCCGTTGGCTGTCCCGCTGGGAGCGGATCGGGGTGTAGGTAAGACTCGTGCAGCCAGGTACAGGGGATCAAGTTCGCCCGATCCACGCTCTGTTCAGGACAGAAGCAAGACGGCATCCCATCGGGTGGCGGTCGTGGGGGCCGGTAGGTTGCCGTGGTCGGCGAGAGCGAGGGCGATGCCCGCTGCTCCGGTCAGAAGCCCGGGATCGTCGGACGCGGTCCCTGCCCGGAGGTGCTGTACGGCGAAGAGGTGTTCGGGGTTGAACGCCGATGCGACCGACGACGCCGCAGGATCGACGGTGGCCGGTTTGCGGGCGGCAGCGCATTGGATCACTCCAGAGCTGCCATGGCACAGGGTGGGTCCCTCGGTGTCCCACAGGTGGGCGGGGCGGCTGGCCAGGGACGCGATGGCCGTGTCGCCGGCCTCGGCCAGGTGTGGGTCTGGCAGCGCGTGGC
>NZ_JBFAMX010000819.1:0-3703 GCF_040659615.1 Nonomuraea sp. NPDC049784 | reverse complement strand
GCCGCCGCACGGCGATCACGCCAAGGATGTACGCGATCACGGTCGCGACCAGCACCATCCACAGGTACGCCCCCAGCACCGGCAGCATCCGGCCGCCGTCAGGCGTGGCCGTGGCCGTGAAGGCGTCCCACGGGATGTCCCAGGGCCGCGCGAACGGGATCAGCACCACAGCCGCCCCCGTCATCCCCCAGGCGATGAGCCCGAGCGGGTCCACGTCGTCCCCAAAGCTATCGTTCATCAGGAAATATCCGGCGGAGCACGCCCCGGCCAGCAACCCCAGCACCAGGCCCAGCGCGTCCAGCCGTACCTCCTGCCAGACCTCGACGACAATCCCGAGGCCCACGACCGCGATGACCGCCCCGACGTACGCGGCCCGCGCGAGCCGTACCTTCCGTACGAGCCGCACCCACGCCACCACCATCACCGGCGCCATGTACACCAGCAGCAACGCGATCCCCACCGGCAACCGCGTGATCGCGACGAAGTACAGCGACTGCACCCCGGCCACCGCCATGGCCGCGTACAGCCCGAAGAACGGCAACCTGGAGCGGGAGATCCGCAACGCCCGCGGCCTGATCAGGGCCAGCACGGCCACCAGCAACAGCCCCGCCCCCGCCATCCGCGCCCACACGGCCTCGATCGGCGTCAGCCCGGCGGTGATGAGGTATTTGGCCATCGGCCCCGAAAACGCGAAACACCACGAGGACACGAACGCGAGCGCGAGCCCCGCATACCTCATTTCACACCACCTGCACCGTAATTACCGTCTAGCAGGTTTGACACTGACATGTGCGGCATCCCGGGTGCAATGAAATAACGGCACTCCGCTCGGGTCCTTGCGATCAGGCGGATCACCGCCAGGGTCGCAAGCCCAGAACAAGGCTGGCGAGCGGGGGTAGCCTTCCCAAGCGACCGGGCCGGGGACCACACCGCTGTGTTGACCTTCCCCTTGGGTGAAGCAGCAGCATCGTCTGCACCGGCCACGGTGGCCGGGACGAGGAGGAGTGGTGCGGCTGCTGACGATCGGGGCATTCGCCCGCGCCGCGCGGCTGTCGCCGAAGGCGTTGCGGCTGTATGACGAACTCGGGTTGCTGCGGCCGGCCGCGGTGGACGGCGAGTCCGGGTACCGGTTCTACGATCCGACGCAACTGGAGCGGGCCCGGTTGATCGCCTGGTTGCGGCGGCTGGGTATGCCGTTGGCGCGTATCCGGCGGGTGTGCGACCTCCCGGCGCCCGCAGCGGCCGAAGAGATCGCCGGCTACTGGGAACAGGTGCTGGCCGAAACCGCCGCCCGCGGGCAGTTGGCCACTTTCCTCGTCGACTATCTGTCGGGAAGAGGAAGCACCGTGGAAGAGACGGCGACCTTACTCGGGATCCGTTACGCCGCCCGGTCAGAGTCGGGACTGGGGCGCACGAGCAATGAGGACACCGCGTACGCCGGCCCCCGGTTGCTGGCGGTGGCCGACGGGGTCCGTGGCTCGGGCGGGGACCTCGCGAGCGCGGCGGCCATCGACGCGCTCAAACCGCTGGAGACCATGGCCGCGTCGGCTGATGATCTGCTCGGCACCCTCGCCGACGCGGTCGGTGAAGCCGACCGGGCCATCGGGGAAATCGCCGCGTCAACACCGTCGGGTGAGGCGGTGACCACGCTCACCGCACTGCTGTGGTCGGGTTCCCGGCTGGCGCTGGTGCACATCGGCGACACCCGGGCGTACCTCGTACGTGACGGTGAGCTGTTCCAGATAACCCATGACGACACTTACGTGCAGGCGCTGGTCGACGAGGGCCGGCTGACCGCGGAGGAAGCGGCCTCGCATCCGCAACGCTCGCTGCTCGCACAAGCGCTGACCGGTACAGGCGGGGTCGAGCCGGAACTGTCGCTGCACGGGGCGGTGGCCGGTGACCGGTACCTGCTGTGCTCCGACGGATTGTCCGCCGTCGTACCGGCCGAATCGCTGAGCGAGGTACTGACCGGGCCGGGCGCCCCCCAGCAAGTACTCGACGAACTGGTCGCGCGGGCGTACGCCGCAGGCGCCCCCGACAACATCTCCTGCGTCGTCGCCGACGTGGTGAGCCTGGAGACACCGGCCGCAGCCGATTCCGGCGGCACCGGACAGTGATCACGTCAACAGCCCGGTCGCTCGGCGCCTACACGGTTGACCGCCGCCCGCTGGCCATCGCCGCCTACCGGCGGCTGTGGGTGGCATCGGGGGTCTGCGCGGTGGGCGGCTCGTTCAGCGTGGTCGCTGTACCGACGCAGCTGTTCACGGTGACCGGCTCCTCTGCGGCCGTGGGCGCCGCGGGGGCGGTGTCGTTCATCGCGCTGGTCGTGGCGGCGCTACTGTCCGGCGCCCTCGCCGACCTCATGGACAGGCGAAGAGTGTTGCTGGCGGCCCACTGCGGCCTCGCGTTCACGTACGCGGCCTTGTGGACCCACGCGGTGCTGGGCGGGCGCTCCGTTCCCGTCTTGATGATGTTGGTCGCCTGCCAGGGGCTGACCTTCGGGGCGATCATGACCACGATGGGCGCAGTGGTGCCGCGGCTTGTCCCGATCGAGCTCCTCCCGGCAGCGAACAGCCTCAGCTCTCTGACCCGCTACGCCGGGTCGATCCTGGGACCGGTACTGGCCGGTGCGTTGATCCCGGTTGCCGGGCTCGGCGCGCTGTACCTGTTCGACGCCGTCGCACTGCTGGCCGTCGTGTGGGCCGTCGTCAAGCTGCCACCGTTGCCGCCCCACCCTCGCCCGGCCGGACCGTCGAACGATCCGGCCGCCAAGCGTCGCCCCACGATCGGCCAGGTACTGGCCAGTTTCCGGTACTTGGCGGCCAGCCGGCTACTGGTGGCGGTGCTCGCGGTGGACCTCACGGCGATGGTCTTCAGCATGCCGACAGCCCTGTTCCCGGAACTCGCCCAACACACCTACGGCGGACGTGCGGGAGGCGGCCTGGAGTTGGGATTGCTCTATGCCGCCTATCCGGCCGGGGTCGTCATGGCCGGCCTGTTGTCGGGCACGTTCACCCGCGCCCGTCGCCACGGTGTGCTCATGGCGGCGGCCGCCGCCTCGTGGGGCATCACCGTCGTGGTTCTCGGACTGGCCGCGCAGCTGTGGATCGCACTGGTAACGCTCGTCCTCGGCGGCGCCGTCAACTTCGTGCTGAGCACCTTCCGCAACGCCATCACCCAGGCACACACCCACGACGCCATGCGCGGCCGGATCCAGGGATCGCTCACCGTCGTCCTCTTCGGGGGTCCGCACATCGCGAACCTTCTGCACGGGGCCGCCACATCGATCCTCGATCCCCGAACAGTGATCTGCACTGGTGGGCTGCTCACCACGGTGACCGTGGCGGCAATCACATGGGCAGCGCCAGAGCTGCGGACCTACACCGCCAGGCACCACGTACGGGAGCGCAAATGATGATTTGAAGATCGAGCGGACTCCACATGGCCGGTCGGGCGTCCAGCGCGTGATCTGTGCCTTCTCGACAATGCCGGGCTGCGGGAGCCACCGGCGCATTTAATTTCAAATGATACCGTTTCGAATGAAACTGGTTGCTGATAATATGGGTTCATGACCGCCGACGTTCCTCACAGAACCACCGCCTCGCGTGCTACCGACCGCCCCGGGGATGCCTCGCCTTTCGCCCTCGGCTTGCTGCTGCGCCGGGCGCACTGGCGCGTGGCCGCGGTGACGTCGGAGGCG
>NZ_JBFAMX010000818.1:0-3704 GCF_040659615.1 Nonomuraea sp. NPDC049784 | reverse complement strand
CAGATCGGCGAACGGATGTTCCTGGCCGAGAAAACGGTCAAGAACTACGTGTCCAACCTGCTCGCCAAGCTCAACATGCAGCGCCGCACCCAGGCCGCGGCGCTGGCCGCCCGGCTACGGGACGACCGTCGCGAATGACGATGCGCCAGTGACGAGGGCCGGATCCGGGCGCCGCGTCCCGGAGGGCCTCTCACATGCCGGAGGGGATGATGAGGAGGTCGTCCTTGTCGAAGGTCACCTCGGATCTCACGTCCACGACTCCCTCGATCAGGCGGATCTGCTCGGTCAAGGCGAGGGCCTGTGACTTCCACTCGACCCAGCCGCGGATGTTCACCACGCCCTGGTCGATGTCGATGGTGAACGCCGCGGGATTCGGCAGGACGGCTCTGACGTCCGCTTGGAGTTCCTCGGCCGGGCGGGTGAAGACGCGCAGCACATCACGCTGGTGCAGGGTGCCGATGATGCGTCCGGTGACCACGTCGATCACGGGCAGCTGCTTGATGCGGTTGGCGTGCATCAGCCGGGCCGCATCCCGCACGGAGGTGTTCGGCGTGACAGTGATCGCCGGAGAGGTCATGAGCTGAGCCGCCGTCACGCCCGCAGCCTTCTGGTGTTCCTGCTGCTGCCTGCGGGACTCGAATATCGACACGCTGTGCCGTACCGTGTCGGTCTCCTTGAGCAGCAGATCGTCTTCGGAAACCACTCCTACCGGCCGCCGGCCGGCGTCGATGACGGTGACCGCGCCGACCGCGAACCGCTCCATCGCGTCCACGATCTCGGCGAACGAGGCGTCCTTCAGTACGGCGATGGCCACGCGCCCCATGATGTCCTTGACGTCGAGTGACATGACATCCACCTCCTCTCCTAAAGTCCTCCAGCGGGGCCTGGCCCAGCAGTGGCGAACGTCCCCGATGCCGGAGGACCAAGGTCCTGACCAGCGCCTGTCACGCTCGGACCACCGCGACCGGGCAGCGGGCGTGGTGCAGGATGCCGCGGCTGACCGAGCCGAGCAGCATCGAGCCCAGGGCGCCGCGCCCGTGTGAACCCACCACCAGCAGGTCCGCCCGCTCGGACGCGTCGGTGAGCGCGTTGACCGGATCCGCGGACTGCACGTCCTCGACCAGCTTCACCTGCGGATAGTCCTGGCTGAAGGTCGCCATCCGGTCGCGGACGACCTGATGCTGCGCCGTACGGACCTCGTCCATGTCGTAGGAGGCCTCCGGAGCGAAGGCGTGCACCGGCAGCTGCCAGGCGTGCACCACCCGCAGCGCGCTCCCGCGGAGTTTCGCCTGCTCGAAGGCGTAGGCCAGCGCGGGTTCGCACTCCAGTGAGTCGTCGACCCCGACCACGACCTGCCCGTACGTCGGCCGATGCTCGCCTCGGACGACCACGACGGGACAGTGAACATGGCCGGCCACGTGCATGCTGACGGAACCCAGCAGCGCGCCGGCGAACCCGCCCAGCCCGCGGCTGCCGACCACGATCTCGGTGGCGTCCTCGGCCTGCTCGCGCAGGACCTCGGCCGGTGTGCCCTCGATGTCCCGCGTCTCGACCTCGACTGTGGGCCGGCGCTCGCGCACGAGCGCCTGCGCCTCACGCAGGATCCTGTGCCCTTCGCCCAGCAGCACATCCGGTAGGGCCGCGTTGGGGTATTTGCCGATCTGGTACGGCGAGCGGTCCACGGCGTGCACGATCCGCAGCGGCACCCGCATGCGGAAAGCGTCGCCGGCCGCCCACTCCACCGCGGCCCGCGCGGCCACGGAGCCGTCCACTCCAACGATGATCATGATGTGCCTCCTTCGTCACCCTCCATCAGACCCCGCCCGCGCCCGTCCGCAGCAGGGCCGGAGGTCGGTCACGCAAGGGCCTAAGGACCCTGTCCGCCGAAGAGGCCGGCGGGTAGCTTCATGGCCATGACCAGGGAGGACACGCTCATGACAGGTAATGGCGACTTCGGACGTCGCATCAGCTATCACCGCCACCAGCTCGGCCTCACGTGCGAGCAGGTCGCCGACCGGGCGAACATGTCCGCCGGGTACGTCCAGCACCTCGAAAGCCATCTGGGCACACCCGACACAGGTACGGTGACCCGCCTGGCCACCGCCCTGGAAACGACCGTCGAGGACCTGCTGGGTGGTGGGCGCGATCGCCCGCCCGGCCCCGGCCCCGCCGCGGCCGGCCCGGTCTTGGAGGTCCTCGACCCCGAGGAGTGCCTGCGGCTGGTCGCCCCGGGCGGCATCGGCCGGGTGGCGTTCAACGGCCAGGACGGACCCACCGTACTGCCCGTGAACTACAAGCTGCATGAGGGCGCCATCGTCTTCCGCACCGCCTACGGCGGCCCCATGGACCAGGACCTGCGCACCGGCCTCGAAGGGGTGGACATCAAGATCGGCTTCCAGGTGGACCGGATCGACGAGGCACGGCGAGAGGGCTGGAGCGTCCTCATCAACGGCCCCGCCCACCACGTGCCCCAGGACGAGGTGGAAAAGGTCACCGAGGCCGACGTCACCCCCTGGGCAGGCGGCGAGCGCCACCTCTACATCCGCATCGTCCCGCACCAGATCACCGGCCGCCGCATCCACGGCCTCTGAGGAGTCGTGAACAAGGTGCGCGGGGCGGGCCGCCCAACCACGACTAGCCTGACCTCCTGCGCGGGCGCGCCCTCACGGATTCAACACCAGCCTGCGGGGCGGCCACCAGCCGCGCTCATCGCGCGCCACGGGGGGAAGGGGTCTGGGGCAGGACGGGCTCGAGGCGGAACATCCCGGTGACCACCTCACCGGGCGTTTCGGCAGGCCGGATACGTCCGGCGACGGCCGACAGCACGTCGCGGGCCGTGACCAGGCCGATCAGTCCGCCGCCGTCGACCACCGGCACGGCGTCGCATCCGGCGTCGAGCATCACGGCAGCCACCCGGGCCAAGGGGGCATCCGGCAGGATCAGCGGCCTGCGCTCGCACCTGAGCAATGCCCGGACCTGGCGACTGGACTGCTCATACAGCCCGCCCGACCAGGACGCCGCCAGCTGCTCGCGGGTCAGGACGCCGAGCACGTGACGCCCGTCGACGACCGGCAGGTGGTGCACGTCGGCGCGGCGCATCACCTCCCAGGCCATCAACGGCGACTCGTCCGGCTTGACGACCACCAGAACGCGGCTCATCACCTGCCTGGCGGTCAGCGATTCGACGGTCATGATTCCTCCTTTCCGCGTCGCCGTACCACCGCGACCGGACAGGTCGCGTGGTGCAGCACACCGTGACTCACCGATCCGAGCACCGCCGAGGCGAAGCCGCCCAGCCCGCGTGAGCCCACTACAACCACATCGGCCATCTGAGCCGCCTCGACGAGTGCCTTGACCGGGGGCTCGCACGGCTGCGCGTCGGTGATGACCAGATCGGGATTGCTCTCGCGCCAGGGTTCGACGCGTTCCCGCGCCGCGCGGGCCTCCTGCCCCATGAGATCCTCGATCAGGCTGCCGTACGCGACGGCATACGGCGAGAGCGCCGGCATATGCCAAGCGGAAACGACGTGCAGCTGCGCCCCACGGGCTCTGGCCTGCTCGACGGCGTAGGCCATCGCGGCCTGGGAATACTCGGAACCGTCGTATCCGACCACGATCCTGTCGTGCCGCAGCGCGCTGGGAGTCCGGACGATCACGACCGGCCCGGCGGCGTGCCCGGCCACGGCCATGCCGACCGACCCGAG
>NZ_JBFAMX010000817.1:0-3707 GCF_040659615.1 Nonomuraea sp. NPDC049784 | reverse complement strand
TCGCCCACTGCGCGACGGTCAAATCACCCCGACCCACACAAAGATCGTCTCGGAAGTGGACCACCCAGGTGATCCACTTCTGAAACAGGCCCTAGTGCGGTCACCCTCATCGTCGACTCGCAGTCGGTGAAGGGATCGGAAACGGTCAGCAAGGCCACTCGCGGCTTTGACCCGGCAAAACGCATCAATGGGAGGAAGCGACATCTTGTGGTCGATCCGGATGGGCTTCAGGTGATGGTGATGGTCACCCCGGCCGACACCCCCGACCGGGACTGCGCCCGCGAGCTGCTGTTCCGGCTGCGCCTGACCCATCCCGAGATCACCCTGGTCTGGGCCGACTCCGCCTACGCGGGATCGCTGATCGAGTGGGCGCGCACCTTCTTGGACCTCACCGTCAAGGTGGTTTCCCGGCCGCGCGGCGCCCAGGGCTTTGTCGTGCTGGCCAAACGCTGGGTGGTGGAGCGCAGCCTGTCGTGGGTGCTGCGCGCCCGCCGCAATATCCGCGACCATGAACGGCTGCCGCAGCACAGCGAAATCATGATCACCTGGTCGGCGATCATCCAGATGACGCGCCGCCTCACCCGCAGCTCCCGCGCCAGGACCTCCTGGGGAAGGGTTTCGTGACCGCGCCGGTGCGGGCTAACCTGTCTCACAACCCAGCAAACGAGACAGCCTGATCCGCAGCCATGCGACCACGAAACCCCTTTGGTGACCGTCCTCATGGGATCTCGAACCGAGCAGTGCCTTGAACTGCGAGGCGCCGCTGCCCCCTCCAGCGGACCGCCGCGGAGGACGGCCCCGCAAGTACTGCTCCGACGCCTGCCGGTGGGCTTTCGGCCGCACGCGCGCCAGACGCTGGCGCCCCCTTACCCAGTGCCACCAACGCCAGGACGACACCCGCAAGCAGCGCCGTCACACCAGGCCGAACGCCTCGCACAGGCAGCCGGGAAGCTTGCCCTGGACCTGCACGCCGAAGACCTCGCCCCGCCCACTCAGCAGACCGGCTGGAAGCCTGGGCCCATCGCCGGCTACACCGCCGCCGCCCTGCCCCTGCTCGCCCAGGCCCGCGCCGTCCTGGCCGCCGCCGTCGCCGCCGACCGAGCGACCGGCGCCACCTGGGACGAGCTCACTGCCGTTCTGGATGTCAGCCCCGACACCGCCGCCCGCCGCTACCAAGCCTGACCGCACCCCCGTGAACGCAACCGACGACAGCTGCGGCACCTGGACGTTCATCACCCACCACGCCCGCGTGCTGATCGCGATCGCTCGCGCTCCAGAGGCACGGATCCGCGACATCGCTGTCACGCTGGGCATCACTGGCTATGTACGTGAGTTGCGGAGGCGTTTGTTGCTGGGGCAGGGAAGGCGGCTTCGTGTGGTGAGGGGTGACGTCGCCGAGTTTTGACGGCAGTGGGGTTCTTGCGGTGGGAGAGTCGGTGTGCTTCTCCCGTTTGGGGGCCCCATGCGCATATCGGCGACCAAGGTCGAGCTGTATACGGCGATTCGCAACGTTTGCCCTGTCCGCTACCGGCACCTCGGGGCGATGTCCCCCGTCGATATGTCCGCGCGTTCGGGGGCACGGCCAGCGCGGCCAACGCGACTCCGAGCCGTCGTTCCGTCGCGAGGGAGCGGCCAACGTGCCAGGATAAATCACGTCAAGCCGTAACTCGCGTGGGCCGGTATCGCAGGGCGACCGCCCCCGACCGGAACTCACGGCGGTCCACGGGCTCGAGCTGGATGCGCTCGCGCAGACCGGCGAGCAACGTCGGCCCGTGTCCGGCAAGGACCGGCTGCACAAGGAACTCGTACTCGTCGATCAGTCCCAGATCTGCCAACGCCAGGGGGAGCGTCACGCCACCCACCCACAGGCCCTCGCCTGACTCCTGCTTGAGCCGCTGAACCGCTTGCCCGAAGTCGCCTCGCACCAGCTCGGCATTCCAATCGACCGCGCTCAGCGTGCTCGACACGACGTACTTCTTCGCCCGGTCGATGGTCTCGGCGAACGGGATCTGCCACTCATCCATCCAGTCAGGCCACGTGTCCGTGGCCGGCTTCCGCCACGCCGACTCCATCATCTCGTAGGTCACCCGGCCGAATAGCAGGGCATCGGCTCGCTCCATCTCAGCGGTCCAGTAACGCATCGACTCCTCGTCCGGGGGGAGCCCTGCCTCGTGATGGCAGCAGCCGTCGAGCGTGACGTTGATCGAGTATCGAAGTGGTCTCATCTCGTTGCTCTCCCTTGATGCGCGCAGCGCGTTTTCACCGGACGTCTACTTAGACGACTGTCGGCGCCATTTCTCATCGGCGCCCGATCCCACCTGCTCAACACCGTCGTGATGCGAACCAGACCGCAGACCGAGCGCGCGACCGATTCGGGCGCTCGGGGCGTTCAGGTTCGCAACGGGTCTCGAAGCGCCCTGCGAGACCTACTGCCCCTGTCACTTTCCGAAGTCGTGTGCACGGATGTCCTGGACTTTCAGGGATCCGTGCAGAGGACTGCGAAGCACCGGCTTGTCCGTAGTCCTCTGCGCTACGGTGCATCTTGTTCCGTACTCGCGTGCGCGACGGTGAGGACCCCGGCATGGACGGCGGGCGAGCGCAGATCATTGAGCGGGGTGTGCTAACCGCCCCGGATGAGGCGTGGGACGTGGCAGTACGCCAGGCGGAGGTGATCGGCCGGTTGGCCGCCGGGCCGCGGGTGGGATTGGCGGCCGCAGACGCGGCGGCGGACGAACTGGGGATCTCACGGCGCCACGTGTATGTGCTGCTGGGGCGGTGGCGCGCAGGCGAGGGCGTCGTGTCGGACCTGCTGCCCCGGCGCTCCAGCGGCGGCCAGGGACGAGGCCGGGTGCCGGCCGAGGTCGAAGCGGTCCTGCGCGACGTCATCAGCTCGCGGTATCTGAACCGGCAGCGGCGGTCGGTGGCGGCGGTCTACCGGGAGATCGTGCGCCGGTGCCGGGCCGGCGGGCTGCCGGTGCCAGCCCGCAGCACGTTGGAGCGGCGGATCGAGGCGCTGGATCCAGCGGCGGCCGCCACGGCGCGGGAGGGCGCCGACGGGGCGCGCCGCCTGCGGTCGGCGGGCGGGGATCCGCCGAGCATCGAAGGCTTGCTGCAGCAGGTGCAGATCGACCACACGCCGGTCGATCTGGAGGTGGTCGACGGGCGGTATCGGCTGCCGATCGGCCGCCCCTACGTCACCGTGGCGATCGACGTGGCCAGCCGGTGCGTGGTCGGCCTCGTGGTCACGCTGGAGGCGCCCTCGGCGCTGTCGGCCGGACTGTGCCTGGCGCACACGGTGTGCGACAAGCGGCCGTGGCTGGAGCGGATCGGCCTGCAGGCGGTGGCCTGGCCGATGAGCGGCAAACCGCACGAGATCCACGTGGACAACGCCACCGAGTTCCGCAGCGAGGCGCTGCGCCGGGGCTGCGCTCAGCACGGCATCACGCTGACGTACCGGCCCAAGGGCATGCCGCACTTCGGCGGCATCATCGAACGGCTGATCGGCACGATGATGCAGATGGTGCACGAACTTCCCGGCACCACCTTCTCCAACCCGGCAGAGCGCGGCAGCTACGACAGCCAGGCCAGCGCGGTGCTGACCGTCACCGAGCTGAACCGGTGGCTGGCCCTGGCAGTGGCCGCCTACCACGGCCAGGTGCACAGCACACTGGGCCAGACCCCGGCCGGGCGGTGGGCCGAAGGCGTCG
>NZ_JBFAMX010000816.1:0-3716 GCF_040659615.1 Nonomuraea sp. NPDC049784 | reverse complement strand
GGAGGCTCAAGGGTGTCACCGCCCGGCCTGAGTTCACCCTCGCCGTGCTCGCCGCCGTCGGCTTCGTCGCGCTCGCCATCGCCACGGACGGCAACTTGCTCTCACGCGGCACGCTGGACGCGTTCTTCCGCTTTCTCGCCGTCCCGATCGTCATCGGGCTCTCCCAGATGGTGGTGCTGGCCATCGGCCAGATGAACCTGTCGGTCGGCACACTCACGGGCCTGTGCGCCATGGTCGCGGCGTGGCTCATGCTCGAAGGCGGCCTGCCCGCCCCGCTCGCCGTGCTGGGCGCGCTCGGGGTCGGCTTCGCGGCCGGTCTCGTCAACGGGCTGCTCGTCGTGTTCACCCGGATCAACGGCTTCATCGTGACCCTCGCCACCATGACGATCATCGAAGGGCTGCGGTACGGGGTCAACGGCCCGGACACCTTCCAGGGATACTCGCAAGGGCTGCGCGACTTCGGCACCGCCTCGGTGCTCGGCCTGCCGGTCGTCCTCATCCTCGCTCTGGTGGTGGCCGCCCTGGTGGCCCTGTTCTTCGGCCGCGCGGTCGTGGGCCGGCAGTTGCTGGCGACCGGCGGCAGCCCGTTCGCCGCACGCCTGTCCGGCGTCTCCAACGACCGGTCGATCGTCATCGCGCACGGACTCAGTGGCCTGCTCGCGGGGGTCGCCGCCGTCATCACGGTCGCCGCTTCCGGCTCCGTCAACTCCAGCATCGGCGACGATCTGCTGCTGCCGAGCTTCGCCGCGCCGATCATCGGAGGGGTCGCGCTCACCGGCGGGGTGGTCAGCGTCGCCGGCACCTGTCTCGCGGCGTTCCTGGTCCGACTGGTGGACGTCATGCAGGCGCAGTTCGACATCAACCCGCGCTGGATCGACCTGATCGTCGGCGCGGTCGTCCTCGGTGCGGTGCTGCTCGGCACCGTACGCCAGAAGCTGTCGAAGGGGTCGTCATGATGCTCACCGCCGAGAACCTGGTGAAGACGTTCCCGGGAGTCCGCGCGCTGGACGGGGCCACCCTGCGGCTCACCGCCGGCAGCGTGCACGCCCTCCTGGGCGAGAACGGCGCGGGCAAGAGCACGCTCATCAAGATCCTGACCGGCGTGCACCGGCCGGACGGCGGACGGGTCCGGCTCGGCGACACCGACCTGCACATGAACGGCCCGCTCGACGCCCAGCGGGCCGGCATCGGCGTGGTGCACCAGGAGCGCAACCTGATCCCCGAGTTCTCCATCGCTGAGAACATCATGCTGCACCACCTGCCGCGGCACTTCGGCCTCGTCGACCGGGCGCGGATGCGCGCCGAGGCTCGCCGCTGCCTCGACCTGCTCGATCTGGACCTCGACCCGGACACCCCGGTCTCCCGGTTGTCCGTGGCGCAGGCGCAGCTGGTCGAGATCGCCAAGGCGCTGAGCGTCGACAGCAAGGTGCTGCTCCTCGACGAGCCGACCGCGTCGCTCACCGGCGACGAGGCCGACCGGCTCTATGGGATCGTGCGCAAGCTGCGCGAGAGCGGACACGCCGTCGTGCTGGTGAGCCACAAGCTGGAGGAGGTCTTCGCGGTCGCGGACACGGTCACCGTGCTGCGTGACGGGCGCAGCGTGGCCGAGGCCGAGCCGCTCGCCGGCTACACGCAGGACCAGATCGTCGACCTCATGGTGGGGCGGGCGTACTCCTCGGTCCGCCTCGCCGAGCGGCACGTCGACCCGGCGGCGGCGCCGGCCCTGCGGCTGGACAAGGTGTGCACCGCGCGAGGCCACCGCGACATCTCCCTGTCCGTGCGCCCGGGGGAGATCCTCGGACTGTACGGCCTGGTCGGGGCCGGCCGCAGCGAACTGGCCAAGGCGCTGCTCGGGCTCGACCGGATCACGTCGGGAACGGTGGAGGTGCAGGGCCGTCCGGTGCGCATCCGCGATGTCGGCGATGCGCTCCGCGGCTACCGCATCGGCTACGTGACCGAGAACCGCAAGGAAGAGGGCCTCTTCCTCGACCAGCCGATCGCCCGCAACGTCGGCGTCACGGTGTGGCGGCGCCTGGCCAGGGCCGGGCTGGTGACCGATCGGGCGGAGCGTCGCCTGGTGGCCCGGTACGTCGACCGGCTGGGCATCCGGATCTCTTCGCCGTCCCAGCTGGCCGGCCAGCTCTCCGGCGGCAACCAGCAGAAGGTCAGCCTGGCGAAGTGGCTCGCCGCCGAATGCGAGATCCTCATCGTGGACGAGCCGACGGTCGGCATCGACGTACGCACCAAGGCGGCGTTCCACGAACTGATCGCCGAGCTGGCGGGATCCGGGCTGGCGCTGCTGCTGATCTCCTCAGACCTGCCGGAGATCGTCACCCTCGCCGACCGGATCGCGGCGATGAACGACTTCAGCCTCTGCGGCGAGCTGGTCAACGACCACGACTACGCCCGGATGAGTCAGGCGATCATCCGGTTGATCCACACGGGGCCTGCGCGGCCACCCACGGGCGAGAACGAAGCGGCATGAAACACGCCTCCGTAGGGAGGGCTTGCCCCTCTCAGCGTCAGGCGGCGGGGGTGGGGCCGCCAGGGAAGCGGATGACATTGCGGCCGGTGTAGGCCCGCAGGTCGATCACCTTGGGGTCGGCGGGCGGCTTGCGGCGGTATCCGGAATGGATGTCGCGGACCTTGTGCCTGGCAATGTGTGGCGGCACCACCACAAGCCTCTTCATCGTGAGCCCCCCCGTGATGACTTTGTTACCTCTTCTATCTACAGACCCCCCGATAAATTGGGTGTAAGGAGCAAGTCAGTAGGGAAGGGTGCGACCCGTCGGCGTCCGCAGGTCCAGCTCCATGGTCAGTCGCGTGCGCCGCTTGGCCGCCGACTTCGTGACTTTGACCCGTCTCATGGTCTCCCCCTTCCGAAGCGCGTCCCGTCTCTCCTGCTCCAGACTGTGCGCCGCGCCAATTGGCGGCGGCATGGCGGGCGCTTGCCGCCCGCTATGCGCGTCAACCTAACCGGCTACGGCTGGGTCTCTCAATGCATTTCCACGAATGGTCAGGTTTCGGGTGTGAGCCGGGCCGCGACCCCGATCCGGTTCCAGGCATTGATCATCGCGAGGGCCACGATGAGCAGCCCCAGTTGCTTCTCGCTGTAGTGCTGGGCGGCCTCCTCCCACACCGCGTCCGGCACCGCCTCGCGGTCGGCCAGCCTGGTCGCCTCCTCCGTCAGCGCCAGTGCGGCCCGCTCGGCCGGGGTGTACACGGTGGCCTCCCGCCAGGCGACCAGAGACCAGATCCGCTCATCGCTCTCACCGGCCTTCTTCAGGTCGCGGCTGTGCATGTCCACGCAGTAGCCGCAGCCGTTGATCTGGCTGGCGCGCAGCTTGACCAGTTCGATGGTGGTGGTCGGCAGCTCGCTGTCGTGGAGCAGCTTCTCCACGGCGATGAAGTGGTGGTACGCCTCGGGGACGTTCTTCGCGACGTTGATCCGCTGGGTCATATGAGCCTCCTCATGTTCTTACGAGAGAAGGACAGGACAGGCCCCCTGTCTGTGACAACTTCCGCGAAATAGGCGACATCTAACCCGCCATGGAGGCGCTGAGCGCGGGGGATCCCCAGCGCATCGGGAGTTACTGGCTGGCAGGGCGGCTCGGTTCGGGCGGGCAGGGCGTCGTGTACGACGCCTACGACGCTGACGGCAGCCGGGTCGCGGTCAAGGTGCTGCACGCGGCCGGCGATCGTGCGGTCCGTGACAG
>NZ_JBFAMX010000815.1:0-3718 GCF_040659615.1 Nonomuraea sp. NPDC049784 | reverse complement strand
GCTCATCTACGGAAAGCCCAGCCCCGGACAGCGGAACAATCAGGAACCCGCGTCAGTGGTCACCGTCTCCGGGTCCGGCGCTTTGATCGACACCTGACAGGTACGACAAGAAGTCCCGTGAACCCTAGACACAAATGAGCCCTGCACGCCTAGCCTGAGAGTTGACGAGTTCTATCAGGTAAGAGGAGCAGGGCTATGCACGAAGGTAGCACGACGGCCGCTCTTGCAACACGACTCCAAACGGTTCGGAAAAGGCACGGCCTCAGCCAGGCGGAACTCGCCGAGGCGGCAGGAATCTCCGTGAGCATGATCAGCAAGGTTGAGCGCGGCGAGGCGGAGACCCGTCTGGAGACCGTGCACAAGATTGCCAAGGCGCTGAACATGTCCACCACGGACCTCCTCGGCAATGGAGGTGACGCGCAGGACGAGCCCGACGTTTCCCCGGCCCCGGAACTGTGGGCCGGCATGCGAAAGGCGCTCATCGGCCATCTCGGGCAGCCGGACGAGGAGCCGACCGTGGAAGGGCTCGAGGAGGGCTTGGCCGGGCTCAAGGCGCTGCTGGCCAACAACCATTACAGCGAGATCGCCGCCCTCTTGCCGCCGCTCCTACGGGATGCCGACGCGCTCAACGGGCAGGCTCGCGCGCTCCACTCCCGCGTGCTCAACGCCGCTGGCTGGGTACTGACCCAGACCCGGCAGTACATCGACGCAGAAGCCGCGCTGAAGCGCGCGGTGGACGTCGCCGACGACCGGCTCGACGCCGCAGCCGCCATCAACACGATGGTGTGGCTACACCTTCGGCAGGGACAGCTCGCCGGCGCGCGGCGGCTGGCCGAGAAGTGGGCGGACGAGATCGAGCCGCGGTTCAGCCGGGCGACCACACACGAGCTGACGTTGTGGGGGCGGCTCCTGCTTGGCCTGACGAACGCGGCGGTGCGGGACAACCGGCCGGGCGACGCTGAGGACGCGCTGCAAATGGCCCAGGCCGCTGCTGTCCGGATCGGGCGCGAGGTTCTGTCGGACACGAGCACAACGCGGACGTTCGGCCCGGTCACGGTCCTGATGATCCGGGCCGAGAACGCAGCGATCACGGAAAAGCCGGACAAGGTCCTGTCGATAGCTGATCGGATCCCGGCCACGATGCCGTATGCGCACTCGGCCAGCCGTAACCGGCACCGCCTGGACGTAGCGAAGGCGTACGCCATGACCCGGATGTACCCGGAGGCGGTGGCAACGCTCCAGGACCTGACCCGTATCGCGCCCGAGTGGATCCGGGCGCAGCGTTACGCCCGCGACATCCTCCAGGGCGTGATCGACAAGCGGCGGACGTTGACGCCGGAGATGCGGGAAGTTGCGGACGCCGTAAACCTGCCCTACTGAGGGTTACCTAACATCCGTTACTACTTCCGCTGTCAGCCGAAGCAAACTGTCAATGACAGCGTGTGACCTGCGTCATAACTTCGGGTCGTGGCTAACCCGAAACGCGGAGTAAGACCAGGCCATCAGACCAGAGATGGCCGGTCCCGCGTGCCTGACCCGACGCGAGGCTCCAGATGAGTACCGGCACGTCCGAAGCGGCCTCCACGCTGTTCACGCCGCCGACGCACACGCAGAGCCGGGTATACAACGCGCTGACCGGCGGCAAGGAGAACTACAGCACCGAACAGGAACTGGCGCAGGACCTATTGAAGATCTTCCCCGGGATGGGGGAGGTCATGAAGGAGAGCCGCCGCTTCATCATCCGCGCGGCGGCCTACCTAGCGGACATGGGCCTGCGCCAATTCCTCGACCTGGGCTGCGGCTACCCGCCGGGAGACTCTGCCGACGACCAGAACGTGCACGAGGTCGTCCAGGACATCATGCCGTGGGCCCGAGTCGCCTACGTGGACAACGACCGCACAGTCATCACCCACGCGCTTCACGCGTACCGTTTCCAGCCGGGCCTGGCCGTGGTGCACGCGGATGTCCGCGACCTCGACACCGTCCTGTCGCACCCCGACCTCCGGAAGGTCATCGATCCTGACCAAGAGGCCGGGGTCCTCGCTGGCGCGCTGCTGCACTTCTTCGACGATGAGGCGGCCAAGCGCATGCTGGAGGACCTGGCCAGAAGGCTTGCCCCGGGCAGCGTGATCGCGCTCACCCACGCCACCGGCGACGGCGCACCAGAAGACAAGGCTGCCGAGGCCCGAGACCTTTACGAGCGCCACGTCGGCCCCCTCTACCTGCGCTCGGAGGAGCAGATCAGGGCGCTGCTGAAGGACTGCCGCATCATCGCCGGACCCCACCGCAGTTACGAGCTGCTGCCCGAGCACCCAGACGACGTGGAGAACGCCGACAAGAGGGGCCCCCACTTCTGGGCGGTGATCGCGGAGCTCAGCCCCGCCCCGGCTCGACCGGCCGGAGAAGGGACTGACTGATGAGCTTGGGCGTGGCGGAAGTTGGCTGCCGGCGGGACGCTGGCCGCCACCTCCGCGCCCACACAAACGAGCGGCGAGACGGTGGACGGCCGCCTCGCCGCTTGCCCGACACGGCGCGGGCAAGCCAGTCAACTAGTCCGCGCCGTCCTACGCCTCGCACCTAAGGGACGAGCCTTGTTTCTCTCCCGGAGGTGCGAGGCACCCACACAAGCCAACCCGTTCCCTCCGGAGGCAACGTGACCGACCGCCTGAACTGGCCCGACCTTCCTCAGAAGGTCCGTGCCGCGATCGAGGAGCAGACCGGTCCCGCAGTAAGGGTTGAGGCCGTCACGAGCGGTCGGCCGGGACTCGCGGTGCGCCTGTACACCGAGCGCGACGAAGCATTCGTCAAGGCGATCCCGCTGAGCGACCCGGCCGTCTCGCTGATCCAGCGCGAGCGGTGGGCGAGCCTGCACCTCCCGCTATCCGCACCCGTGCCCCGCATGACAGGGGACATCATCTTCGGCGGCTGGCAAGTCGTGATGTGGGAGCTGATCAACGACAACGCAGACCACGCCTACATGGGGCCCGGCTCGTCGGACATACCGCTCGTGGTCGACGGGCTGGAGCGGCTTGGCAAGCTGCTCACCCCATGCCCGTCTCGCGCCCGCCCAGCGGTCGAGCGCGTGTCCTCCCTGTGGGCGAAGGCGCGCTTCGTGCTGAAACGGCCAGTGCTGTACGACCGCGAGTTGTACAAAATGGTGCTCGCGGGCTTCCAACCCAGCATGCTGCAGGGCGACCCCCTGCTGCACGGAGACCAATTGCTTCATGGCAACCTCACCCCCGGGCACCTGCGCATCAAGGACGGCCTGCTCTACGTGGTGGACTGGTCCGAGGCGTGCCGCGGCCCCGCCTGGTTCGACCTCGCTCTCCTCGCGCCTCAACTGGTGGTGGACGGTCACAAACCCGAGCTGGCCGATGCCGAGCTAGCGGCGATGCCCGGCTGGCGTGAGGCGCCCGCCAATCACGTGGCCGGCCTGGCGGCGCTGTGGACCCTGGCCCGCCTCTACGACGCCGAACACGGGCCGGAGATCCGGAGGCGGGCAGAGACGCGCTGCGCCGAGAAGGGCAAGGACTGGCTCGCTTACCGGCTCAGCATGATCTGACCCAGGTTGGCGAGAAAGGCCCACCGATGATCGTGGCGTGGCAACTCGCACCGTCGCAGCGCATCTCGCTGCACGTGCCACGCCCACGTGCGGGCGGCCTGGTGTCGTCGTCCACGCCGCCCCGCACCCCTGGCGCAGGCCGAAACCCACCCGCAG
>NZ_JBFAMX010000814.1:0-3725 GCF_040659615.1 Nonomuraea sp. NPDC049784 | reverse complement strand
CGCGCAGGTCGACCAGATGAGCGGCGGCCGGGTCGAGCTGGGCTTCGGCACCGGCTGGTTCGATGCCGAGCACGCGGCGTACGGCATCCCGTTCCCGCCGCAGAACGAGCGGTTCGGGCGGTTCGAGGAGCAGCTCGAGATCATCACGGGCCTGTGGGCCGCGGAGAAGGGCTTCTCGTTCGAGGGCAGGTACTACCGGGTCGTCGACTCGCCCGCGTTGCCCAAGCCGGTGCAGAGGCCCCGGCCGCCGGTCATCATCGGCGGTTTCGGCGCCAAGCGCACGCCGCGGCTGGCGGCGGCGTACGCGGACGAGTACAACCTGCCGTTCCGCACGCTGTCCGACACGGCGGAGGGGTTCGGGCGGGTGCGCGAGGCCTGCGAGACCACCGGGCGCAGCATGGTCTACTCGGTGGCGCAGACCACCATCGTGGGCCGCGACCGGGCCGAGGTCGAGCGGCGCGCCGCCGCCGTCGGCGAGAACCCCGACACGCTGCGGGAGAACGGCCTGGCCGGTACCCCCGCCGAGGTGCTGGAGAAGATCGGGAAGTTCGCCGAGCTGGGCGCGGAGCGGCTCTACCTCCAGATCCTGGATCTGTCGGACCTGGAGCACCTGGAGCTGATCGCCGCCGAGGTGCTCCCGCACGTCTAGTAATCGAATGGCGGCGCTTCGCGGGGGTACGGCAGACTTGGGGCGTGCTGCTGACGATCACGACCACCGCGAGGCCCGCCACCGACCTGGGCTTCCTCCTGCACAAGCATCCTGAGCGGGTGCAGGAGTTCGGTCAGTCGTTCGGCACTGCCAGGGTGTTCTACCCCGAGGCGGGCGACGAGCGCTGCACGGTGGCGCTCATGCTCGAGGTGGACCCGATCGCGCTGGTCAGGTCGCGCGGCAAGAGCTCGCCCGACTTCAGCCTGTCGCAGTACGTCAACGACCGCCCCTACGCGGCCTCGTCGCTGCTGGCCGTGGCGCTGGCCGACGTGTTCCGCACCGCTCGGTCCGGCCGGTGCAAGGCCAGGCCGGAGCTGCCCGGCACGCCGCTGCCGCTGGAGCTGCGGCTGCCCGCGCTGCCCTGCCGGGGCGGCCCAGAGCTGGCGGCGCGGCTGTTCGAGCCGCTCGGGTGGGAGGTGGACGCGCAGGCGTTGCCGCTCGACGAGGGCTTTCCCGAGTGGGGTGAGTCGCGCTATGTCCGGCTCACCCTGCGCGGGACGGCGCGCCTCGCCGACGCGCTCAACCACCTGTACGTGCTGCTGCCCGTGCTCGACGACGGCAAGCACTACTGGATCGCGCCCGACGAGGTCGACAAGCTGATCAGGGCCGGCGAGGGATGGCTGCACGGCCACCCCGAACGCGGCCTGATCACCCGGCGCTACCTGGGGCGGCGCTGGGCGCTGGCCCGCACCGCGCTGGCGCGGCTGGCGGAGCTGGGCGACGAGACCGAGGAGGAGCTGGAGCCCGCGGTCGAGGAGGACGCGCCCGCCGGGGAGACCGCCGCCGACGAGGCGGCCGCCGCGGAGGCCGAGGTCCAGGGCGATGCCTCCCCGGAAGAGGCCACGAAGAGGAAGCCCCTGAACATCACCCGCCGCGAAGCGGTGCTGGCCAAGCTGGAGGAGCTGGGCGCGGTCAGCGTGATCGACCTGGGCTGCGGCCAGGGCGAGCTGGTCGGCGCGCTGCTGGGCAGGCCCAGGTTCTCCAGGGTGAGCGGCATGGACGTGTCGGCGATGGCGCTCACCATCGCCGCCCGCAAGCTGCGCCTCGACCGCATGCCCGACAGCAAGCGCGCCAGGCTCACCCTGTTCCAGGGCGCGCTGACGTACACCGACAAGCGCCTGTCCGGCTACGACGCCGGGGTGCTCATGGAGGTGATCGAGCACGTCGACCCGCCCCGGCTGGCCGCGCTCGAGCACGTCGTGTTCGGCCACGCCAGCCCCCGGCACGTGCTGGTCACCACCCCCAACATCGAGTACAACGTCCGCTATGAGTTCCTGACCGGGCTGCGCCACCGCGACCACCGCTTCGAGTGGACCCGCGCCGAGTTCGCCGCCTGGGCCACCCGCGTGGCCGGCGAGTACGGCTACCACGTCGCGTTCGAGCCGGTCGGCGACGACGACCCCGAGGTCGGCCCGCCCACCCAGATGGGAGTGTTCACCCGTGATCAGCGTTCCTGAGCTGTCCCTGGTGGTGCTCGTCGGCGTCTCGGGCAGCGGCAAGTCGACGTTCGCCAGGAAGCACTTCAAGCCCACGCAGGTCATCTCGTCCGACTTCTGCCGCGGGCTGGTCGCCGACGACGAGAACGACCAGGCGGCCACCCCCGCGGCGTTCGACCTGCTGCACCACATCGTCGGCGTGCGGCTGGCCAGGGGCCTGTTCACCGTGGTCGACGCCACCAACGTCCAGTACGCCGCCCGCAAGAGCCTGATCGAGCTGGCCAGGCAGCACGACGTGCTGTGCGACGCGATCGTGCTCGACGTGCCGGAGGAGGTGGCCATCGAGCGCAACGCCGTCCGCCCCGACCGCGACTTCGGCCGCGGCGTGGTGATCCGCCAGCGCAAGGACCTGCGGCGCTCGCTGAGCAGGATCTCGAACGACGGCTTCAGGCGGGTGCACGTGCTGCGCGGCCTCGACGAGATCGACGACACGGTGATCACGTACGAGAAGGCGTGGTCCGACAAGACCGAGCTGACGGGCCCCTTCGACATCATCGGCGACATCCACGGCTGCCGCTCCGAGCTGGAGACGCTGCTGCGCAGGCTCGGCTGGCAGCGCCTGCCAGGGGGGCTGGCGCACCCGGAGGGCCGCACCGCCGTGTTCGTCGGCGACCTGGTGGACCGCGGGCCCGACACGCCCGGCGTGCTGCGCCTGGTGATGGACATGGTCGAGGCGGGCACCGCGATCTGCGTGGCCGGCAACCACGAGCAGAAGCTGGCGCGCGCGCTCAACGGGCGCAAGGTCAAGGTCGCGCACGGCCTGCAGGAGTCGCTCGACCAGCTCGCCGAGCAGCCGCCCGAGTTCGTGGAGCGGGCCAGGGCCTTCATGGACGGCCTGCGCAGCCACTACCGGCTCGACGGCGGCCAGCTGGTCGTCGCGCACGCGGGCCTCAAGGAGACCTACCACGGCCGCGCCTCCGGCCGGGTCCGCGCGTTCGCCCTGTACGGCGACACGACCGGCGAGACCGACGAGTACGGCCTGCCGGTCCGCTACCCGTGGGCGGAGGAGTACCGCGGCAGGGCCATGGTCGTCTACGGCCACACCCCCACGCTCCGCCCCGAGTGGGTGAACAACACGATCTGCCTCGACACCGGCTGCGTCTTCGGCGGCCACCTGACCGCGCTGCGCTACCCCGAGCGCCAGATCGTCCAGGTCCCCGCGGAGAAGGTCTGGTACGAGCCTGCCAAGCCACTCGGCGGCCCGGCCCGCGATCCCGGCATGCTGGACATCAACGACGTGACCGGCACCCGGTACGTCGAGACCGGGTTCGGCCCCAGGGTCAAGGTCCTGGAGGAGAACGCGGCCGCCGCCCTGGAGGTCATGAGCCGGTTCGCGGTGGACCCGCGCTGGCTGGTCTACCTGCCGCCCACCATGGCGCCGCCGGAGACGTCCAAGCTGGACGGCTACCTGGAGCACCCGCACGAGGCGTTCGAGGAGTTCGCCGCCGCGGGGGTGCGCTGGGTCGTGTGCGAGGAGAAGCACATGGGCTCCCGGGCCGTCGCCGTGCTGGCCAGGACGC
>NZ_JBFAMX010000813.1:0-3728 GCF_040659615.1 Nonomuraea sp. NPDC049784 | reverse complement strand
CGGCCCGCCGCCTGACCACAAGCCCGCCACCTGCGTCGCCGCCCAAGCTCCTAGCGCGTCCCCTCTCCCAGCATGGTCCTCTCGGGGATGCGGACCTGGGGTGCGAGGGGCGGGGTCTCGCCGTTGCGGCTGGAGTCGTTGAACGTTCCTTCCCGGCGTATGGCGTGCCAGCGCAGTCGCACGCCCAGCAGTGCCGTCGCCAGTGACTGGATGACCACGAGGTACATGAGCTGGCGGTAGACGAACTGCTGGAGCGGCAGCACCCAGAGCGCCGAGGCGCGTTCGCCGTCCAAGCGGAGTGCGTACCAACCGGTCAGCGCCTGCACCACCACAAAACCCGCCCATACTGCTACGACCGGTAGGGGGTCGCCCAGAACCGTGTTGTAGATCGCCATGAGGTCGACGACGGGAGCCAGCAAGGGCAGCAGCACCTGGAACAGTGTCAGGTAACCGAGGCAGCGGCGGCCGAAGGGGCCGGGTTCGAGGATGGCGCGCCGATGTTTCCACATCGCCTGCAGCGTGCCGTAGCACCAGCGGTAGCGCTGTTTCCACAGCTGGCCGAGCGAGGTCGGCGCCTCGGTCCAGGCCAGCGCCTTCTCCTCGTAGACCACGCGCCATCCGGCCCGGCACAGTGCCATCGTGAGGTCGGTGTCCTCGGCCAGCGTGTCCGTGCTCACCCCGCCCAGTGCCACCAGCACTGAACGACGGAACGCCCCGATCGCACCGGGTACGGTCGCCATGCAGTCGAGCAGTTCGAAGGCGCGCCGATCGAGGTTGAAGCCGATGACGTACTCGATGTGCTGCCACCGCCCGATCATGCCGCGCCGGTTGCCGACCTTGGTGTTGCCGCTCACCGCGCCGACCGCAGGGTCGGCCAGCTGGCGGACCAGGTGGCCGATCGTGGCGGGTTCGAAGACGGTGTCGCCGTCCACCATGATGAGCAACTCATGGGCGGCCTGGGCGATGCCGGTGTTGAGAGCGGCCGGCTTCCCGCCGTTGGGCCGGCGGATCACCCGCACGCCGGGGAGCCCCAGCGCCTCCGCCAGTTCGGCGGTGTCGTCGGCCGAGCCGTCGTCGACGACGAGGATCTCGAGCTCGCCCTGGTACGTGGTATTGACCAGCGACCGTACCGTCGCCTGGATCCCGGCGGCCTCGTTGTAGGCGGGCACGATCACGGTCACCGGCGGGGGCACGGACCACACGGGCGCCCGGCCCCTTCGCCGCTTCCCGCCCCGGTTACGTGCCGCGTGCACCCACGCGAGCATGGCGAAGAAACCAAGCCGCCCCAACGTGAGCGCTCCCGCGGCCAGCAGCACCCACGACAGAGCACCGGCGAACGTCTCCGAGGCACGCTGGAGCAGGTTGAGCGCGGAGCCGATGAACCGCTCCACTCCGCCGGCCTGTTGGTGCGCCGAGGGCATGCCGAGCGCCGTGGTCACCGTGACGGCGCGGTAGCCCTTGCCGGTCAGCTCTCGCAGGACGGCCCCGACGGCCTCGACGGTCTGCCGCCGGTCGCCACCCGAGTCGTGCAGCATGACGATGGCTCCGCGGCTCTTGTCCGGGATCGACGATGCCACGATCTTCGATGCCCCGGGGCGACTCCAGTCCCTGGTGTCGAGGTCCGCCAACGTGACGAGGTAGCCCTCGGCGGCCAGGGCCTTCATGCCCGCCCACTGCGGCCCGGAGATCGCCGCGGGGGTGGAGGAGTACGGTGGGCGGGCCAGCGTGGTGTGCAGCCCTGTCGCTCCGGCCAGCGCACGCTGTGTCAGCGACAACTCCAGCTTGAGCCGCCAGCCTGGTAGCGCCGCGAGGTCGGCGTGTGAGTACGTGTGGTTGCCCAGCTCGTGCCCCTCGGCGGCGATGCGCCGCGCCAGCTCCGGGTATTTCGCCACCTTGGAGCCCACGGTGAAGAAGGTCGCCTTGGCGCCGTACTTCTTCAGCATGTCGAGCACCTGCGGAGTCCACGCCGGGTCGGGGCCATCGTCGAATGTCAGCGCGATGGTCCTGCCCGGCACGCGGGCGCTGGCGGGCCCGTTCGCCGTGATGTTGATGACCGGGCCTCCGCGCCGTACCTTCTCCAGTTCGGGGGAAGGAGAGCCGGCGGCGGGCAAGGGAGCGTGCGTCTCGCCGACGACGTTGGTCACGTACCCGTTGACCACCAGCGCGGTGGCGGCCAGCAGCAAACAGACGGCGAGCGGGAACCAGTGACCTTTGGGGTCGGCCGGGGGCCTTGCGGCCGGTGCGGGCTGCTGCGCCGGTGGGTTCCGCGGTGCTTCGTTCCGTGGCTGAGCGGAGCGGTAGTCCTGCCAGGCAGGGACCGGCGCGGACGGCCAGACCAGCTTGTCGCCCTGCGAGGGAGCGCTCACTTCTTCGGGCCCTTTGTCCGGTTCGGATCAAGTCCCGGGGGCGTCTTGGCCTGGCCGGGCGGCTCGTTCGCTGCATCCGTGGGATCGGCGGTGGGGTCGGTCGTGGGTTCCGCGGTGGGGTCGGGGCTCAGCTCCGGATTCGTGCCGGACCGCGACGTGGTCCGTACCGGCTGCGGCGAGGTCAGCCCAGACGTCGCCGATGGCCTGGCCGGGCGGGTGGCGCTGGGGGTCGGACGGCGTGATGGCGAGCCTGTCGCCACCGGGCGCGTCACGGAGGGGGTCGGCTGCCTTGAGCGAGGCGTCGGCGTGCGATCAGGCGAAGCCGTGCCGTCTGCCGCTCCCGGGCGATCGCCCGGCCATCCGTTCACCGAGAGTGTCGTGCTGGAGAACATTCCGCCGATCACGATGGCGAGCAGCGCGAGAGCCAGGACGCTCGCGGCGATCGAACCGATCATGATCAGCTTTCGACGGCGACCGCTCTGGTTGACGAAGACGGCTGTCGTTTGGTGTTGCTCAGAGGACACGTGGAAAGAGTAGTGACAGGGGATGAAATAGAGGAATTAAGTGGCATTGTTCGCATACCTCGTCACTGACCGCCACAGTCGCACTGGTATCGCAGAAGATCAGCGAGATCTACTATAGGAAGTAGTAAAAATACCGATTGTGGCAGCGGGGTGATCACTCGCGTGCAGAGGGTCGACACAGGGTGTGACGCCAGGTTAGCGTCCTGACATAAGGATCTTTATCCCGTCAGGAGGTCCCAGTATGGAAGTTCCCGGCTACACCGAGATCCGGGAACTCGGACACGGCGGGACAGGGCGGGTGATGCTCGCGTTACGGGACTCCGACGGGCAGTCCGTCGCCATCAAGCACCTGTCCGAGCCGCTGCGCGCTGACGAGGACTTCGTGGGGAGGTTCCGGGCGGAGGCGGACGTCATCCGCGAGATCGACAGCCCTCATACCGCCCGCCTGCTGGAGTACGTCGAGGGCGAGGACGACGCCGTCATCGTGATGGAGCTGGTCGACGGCGTCACGCTGCGGCGGCTGCTGGAGCACGAGGGCGCGACGGGCGCGGAGGCGGCGCTCGTGGTCCTGAAGGGGGCGCTGCTCGGGCTGGCCGAGGCGCATCGGCGCGGGGTCGTACACCGCGACTTCAAACCCGAGAACGTCATCATCACGCAGGACGGCGAGAGCAAGCTGGTCGACTTCGGCGTGGCGGCGCACTTCGGGGAGACGGCCTCCCTCGTCGGCACCCCCTCCTACATGGCTCCCGAGCAGTGGGAGGACGCCCCGGCCAGCCCCGCGACCGACGTGTACGCCGCCACGCTGGTGTTCTACGAGTGCCTGGCCGGCCACCGGGCC
>NZ_JBFAMX010000812.1:0-3746 GCF_040659615.1 Nonomuraea sp. NPDC049784 | reverse complement strand
GGCGAACTCGCCCTCCTCCTCGGCCGCGACGACGAGGCCGCCGCCCACTTCGCCCAGGCCGCCGCGATCGCCGACCAGTGGAACGCCCCCCACTGGTCCGCCGACGCCCGAACACACGCCGATCTTGCCCTCGGCGTCCATGTTTCGCCCCCACAGGAACGCTGAAAGCAAGAACGGCGTTGGGGTGCCTCAGCTGCGAAGATGCTGCCGGCCGGGTGTGCTCATCCGCGTAGGAAGTTGCTGATCCGGTAGGGGGTCTGCTCGGCCGGCCCGATCAGTGGATCGAGCAAGCCGCCCCACACCTCGTCGGTCTCCCTGGACCTGGACTCGCTGATCCGCATCGCCTCGACGACGCGGTCCGGCATGTCCTCCATCAACTCCTGAATGTTGGTCTTCACCCTGGGCTCGTCGGGCATCGCTGCGATCCGCGGCTGCTTTCAGGGGCACGTGTTGGTGATCGTATCGGGCTTGCCGCAGTAAAAGCGGCATTTACTGCGGCAGTCATATGGAGGTGGGGACGTCACGGATTGCAGCGGCGATTACCGACAGCTACTTGTCGGGTAGTGGCAGCTGTACGAGAACAGGGCCTCATACGAGCCGTTTTCCACACTGGGCACAGCAGCCGCCGCAGTAGGGCGGTCGTTGTCGGTGGCCACGGCCCTCAGGAGCAGTCGGCAGAGCGCTCCGATTCGCGGAGCCAGGGGGTGGTCAGCTGCGATCGCCGTGCCAGGCCAGCCGCTTGAGGAGGGCGACGGACTCCGCAAGTTGTTGTTGTTCGGCGGGGGACAGCTCTGCCCTGATGGCCTCGGCGAGCCAGTCGGCTCGGCGGCCGCGACGTGCTTGGAGTGCCTGCAGTCCTGGATCGGTCAGCATGACGAGGACCTTGCGCCTGTCGTCCGGATGGGGCTTTTGGCGGGCGAGGCCTAGTCCCACGAGTTGGCCGACGACCCGTGCCGCCGACTGGTGGCGGACCTGCTGCCGGGCCGCGAGCTCGCTGGTGGTCATGGGCCCTTCGCGGTCGAGGAAGCCCAGCACCGCGGCCTGTGCCTGCGGCATGTCATCGGTGGCCCGTGCGCGCCGCACCAGGTTTCCGACGACGGCTCGCAGGTCGCTCGCGATCTCCTGCTCGTTCACGGCATCACCGTACCCGCAGGATAGATGTACAGCAATACTGTACAGTCTGGCTGTATAAATGAGAGGGAGACCAGTCATGCAGATCACCTCGCTGGGGCATTCCTGCATACGACTGCAGCACGAGGGCTGCACCGTCGTCATCGACCCCGGCTGCTTCAGCGATCCAGACGCGCTGGAGGGAGCCGACGCGGTGCTCATCACGCATGAGCACGTAGACCACTTCGTCCCCGACCGGCTGCGGGAGGCCGGCGGCGACATCGACATCTGGACCCACCCGGCGGTCGCCCGCCATCTCACCGACCTCGGCGGGCGCGTCCATACCGTCCAGCACGGCGACGCGTTCGACGTCGGCCCTCTGGAATTCCACGTGTACGGGGAGAAGCACGCCACCATCCACCGCGACTTCGCCGAGTTCGACAACGTCGGCTTCCTGGTCGACGGGGTCTTCCACCCGGGCGACGCGCTCACTGTCCCGGAGGAGGAGGTGCGCACGCTCCTCGCGCCGGCAGGTGCGCCGTGGGTGAAACTGGCCGAGGTCGTCGACTACGTCAGGGAGGTCGGACCCGGCGAGGTCTTCCTCGTTCACGAAGCGGTGCTGAGCCCCGCGGCGCTGAGTGCCCACACTCAGATCCTGAGCAGCTTGGTCGGCGGACCGCACGGCCCGGCCGTCCGCACCTGGTCGGCAGGGGACGAAGTCGGCCTGTCCGGAGCCGGCTCCGCGTTGTAGCCCTGGCCGACCTCAAGCTCGCTCACCTTGGGGGTGATGACGTAGCCCTGCAGGCCCGTGTTCTGGGCGATCCAGCGCAGCGGCTCCACCAGCGCGCGACAGACCACCGCGATGCCGGCCAGGCCCAGGCCCTCGGCGAGCACCTTCTGCGAGTGCCCCAGGGAGGCGCCGCCGCCAATCGATTCCGTCGCATGCCTATGGCGCCGACGGGACCAACGAGGTCCCGGAGGGCATGCGAGTATGCAATATCGACCGTCGGTGACCGGCAAAGCTCTTCGGCTCCCGAATCAACCCAGGTCCCGGTAGCGGCCATCGAGCGGGCCCTCCTGTCGGACCACCGCGTCGTGGTCGCGGCCCGCAAGAGTCCTCAAGCGAGGGCCGAGCCGGAGCAGGCTCAGCACAACCCGAACGCGCTCGGACTCGCCGAGTTCGCCACCGAGGTGATGGACATGCTCGGGACCGAGCCCACTCCGCGCGAGATCCTCGTCGAGGGCGTCCTGATGCACCGGTGGGCCGAGCGCGACGGCACCTACGACGAGCTGGTCACCCAGCGCTCGCAGGCCCTCGCAATGCTTCCCAGCCGACAGGGCCAGCGATGAGCAACACTGGTCACCGGGGCCACCTCGGGCATCGCTCAGTTGGGTGCCTCGATGGTCAAGGGTCTGCGCCTGGTCGCAGGCTGTCGAGGTGGGCAGCGTGATCGCTGACGCTCAAGTGGGCCAGGCACTCGGCGTACGGTTCGACCCGGCGGCCGCGGCAACCCACGGGATCGCCATTCGGATCGGCGCCTCGCCCACAGTACGGCCACCGGGGGGCCACCGCCAGCGCCTTGATCTTCGCCAGGCCGATCGCGCCGAGCATCACCACCCGCCGCTGCGCTTCGCGCCGATCAGCGCGAGCCGGAATGACCTGCAAAGGTGATCGTCGGCCACGTTGAGGGGCGGGTAGGCGATGCGTCCGCGGCGCCGCGGACGGTGAGCGCCTTCCCGGCGGGCAGCTGTGCGACGGTGGCCACCGCTTCCCCCTTGCCACAGATAACAGGGCCGCTTCGCGTAGCAGCCCGGAACCGTCGCCGCAGGTCGCGATCAACGATGCCCCAGATAATAGGGCGTTATCCGTGGACTCGCTTCCAAGAGACTCGACCCGGCCCCGCCTCACCTACGGGCCATGGGCGGCGTGCGCGCCGCTGGTCGAGGAGTTCTGCGCCGAGGCTGGGCTGCCGACCGAGGCCCGCAAGCTGACCGGCCACTACAAGACGCTGCTCGACCGGCTGCCTCGTCGCGCAACTCCGGATCCGCCCTGTCCGGCGCCGCGGACCGCGAAGGTATGCACCGCCCGGCCGATCCGCGTCTCTGCCAAAGGTAGAGATCAGGCCTGCCCCAGCAACCGGTCGACCAGCCCGGCGATGTAGTCCGGGGTGAGCGGGCCCGCGCCGAACAGGACGCGGATGTACATCGGGGCCATGATGTGGTCGAGCACGCCCAGCACGTCGGGTGGATGCTCGCCGCGTTCGCCGGCGCGGTCGAGCATGGCCTGCACGAACCGGGTGCGTTCGGCGAGAAAGTCGTCACGCGCCCGCAGACCCCGTTCGCCCCTGTTCGACAGGGCGACGGTCAGGCGCAGCACCGCCAGGCCGTCGGGTCCCGTGATCTCGCGCGCCACCTGGGCCGCGTAGGCGTGCAGGTCACCGGCCAGGCTCCCGGTGTCGGGCATCGGCGACTGCGCGTTCAGGCGCGTGAGCGCCACGTCGGTGAGCAGGGCCTCCAGGGTGCCCCACCGGCGGTAGACGCTGGTATCGGCCACGCCCGCGCGGGCCGCGACGTCACCGACCGTGAATTCGCCGTAGCCGCGCTCGCCGACCAGGTCCGTGACGGCCTGGTGCACC
>NZ_JBFAMX010000811.1:0-3746 GCF_040659615.1 Nonomuraea sp. NPDC049784 | reverse complement strand
CCGCCGCGACGATGGCGGCCTGGCGGCGGCGGCCGTCGCCGAGGTGCTGCGCCAGTTCGCGCAGCGTCCAGTCCGGGCAGGTCGGGACCTGGACGTCAAGGTCGGGGGCGGACGCGATCGCGGCGCGGAACGCGGCCGAGCGGTCTTCGATCAGCCGCAGGACCTCGGGGAACTCCAAAATGTTTTGCACCTCGGTTGTGTATCACGGCGCTCCAGCCGCCGGGTAGCGAATATGTCCGGTCGGGGAAGCGGTCCAGGACGTGCTCGATCCGGTCGAGTTTGGCGTGGTAGTCGGGGTCGGTGGACTCCTTCCAGGTCTTGGTGCGTTGGAAGGTGACGCCGCGTCGGGCGAGCAGGCAGCGCAGGGCCTCGCGGCCGATGCGGATCACCCGGCCGTGCACCTTGCGCAGGTAGGCGAGCAGTTTGCGGATGGACCAGCGGGTGAAGGGCTGGCCGAGCTTGGTCGGGCGGGTGGTGGCCGTCTGGACGACGAAGTCCTCGTCGTCAGGGCTGAGCAGGCGGGGACGGCCTCCCGCCCACCGAGGGTCCAGGCAGGCTGGGCCGATCTGGTTGAACCGGTGGATCACGTCCCGCACCGTGTCCTCGTCGGCCTGCACCAACTGGGCGATCACTGGAACTCGGTTGCCGCCGGCCGAGGCCAGAAGGATCATCGCCCGTCGATAGCGCACTGTGTTGGTGCTGCCCCGGCGCACGATCCGTTGTAACTGCTGGCCCTCCTGGTCGGTCAGCCTCCTGATCTTGACCAACTCCGTGAAGGGTGTCAAAACCAGGCCCAAGGCGCTGACGTGCGCATTCGTGACGGCACCTCGTTGGTCAGCCAGTTCGCTGGTACTCGTTGATCAGCCCGCTGAGAACGTGGCAGTGCTTGATCCGACCCAGCGGCAGCGGGATCACGTCGGAGTCATCATTGGTGGGAGCTCGAAGGTCGAGGGAGCGGTGCGGCCTGTTCCGATTGTAATGATCGGCGTATTCGTCCAGCACGGTGCGAAGGTGCCGTTCGCCGAAGATCAGCAGTCGGTCGGTGCATTCCGTGCGTGCGGTGCGGACCCATCGTTCGGCGAACGCGTTCGCGCGAGGCGCCCGCGGCGGGATCTTCAGCACGTGAATGTTGTCGCTGGCGAAGACCTCATCAAAGCTGCTGGTGAACTTCGTGTCCCGATCCCGAATCAGGAACCGGGACGCGCTGGCCCGGTCCTTCAGATCGACGAGAAGGTTACGGGCTTGCTGGGCAACCCATACGCCATCAGGGTGGGCTGTCACGCCGAGCACGTGCACGAACCGGGTGCCGACCTCCACCACGAAGAAGACGTACAACCGGCGCAGCGTGACGGTGTCCACCGCGAAGAAGTCACAAGCCAGCGTGCTCGCGGCGTGGGCGCGCAGGAAATCACGCCAACGATCGTCGGCACGTCGCGGCGCCGGACCCAGGCGCGCCCGTGTGAGGACCCGGCGGATCGTCGCACCGCTCACCTGATGGCCCAGATGCCGCAGTTCGCCTCGGATGCGCTCGTAGCCCCAGCGCGGATTCTCCCGCGCCAACTGCTGGATCAACGCCACGACCGCCGGATCGGTTGCAGGGCGTCCCATCCTCCTGCACGCCGCCGGCATCGACCCGGCGCCCCGCCGGGTCGGGCCGACCTGGCGTCAGTTCCTGGCAGCCCCGGCCCACGCGATCATCGCGTGCGACTTCCTAGTAGTCGAGACGGTGTTGCTCAAACGGCTGTATGTGCTGGTCTTCATCGAGCACGGCACCCGGCGACTGTACCTGGCCGGAGTGACCGCGCATCCGACCGGGGCGTGGACGGTGCAGCAGGTCCGCAACCTGGTGATGGACCTGGGAGAGCGCATCGCCGCTACCGCGCCCAGTTCGGTTACGTCGAGGGCGAACTCATCGACGGAGAACGCCTGCCGCTGATGCGGCTGCGTTACGGCGGCTCGGCGCACCGATGGGGGCCGGCGATCTACACGCCCAGCACGGACGGCTACGAGGACGCGATCTGGTTCACCAGCAGCCCCCAAGAGGCCCTCGACCTGGTGTGCGACCTCCACGTGACCAACTCCGACACCTGATCACCAGCAGCACGCCGCTTACGAACTGTCAACCCCGGGGGACTTTCGGTGGGGACCACTTAGGTTTGCGGCTGAGGTCAGATAGGAGTTCAGAGCCCGTACACAGTGCCGCGCATGGCCGGCGGTCTTCAGCAGCCGCCGGCCAAGCGATTGACGAGGGGTTCAGTCGACGGAGAGCCCTGCGGCCGGAGTCACCCGGACGGCCCGGCGTGCCGGGAGAACAGCGGCGAGGAGTCCGGCCAGGGCGGCGGTGAGGACGACGACGCCGAGTGATGGCCAGGGGATGAGCATGATGGCCCGGGTGAGGGCCCGCTTCACGACCGTCTCGTAGGCGACCCACGCGAAGCCGACGCCGATCGTGGTGCCGAGCAGGGTGGCCACCACCGACATCAGCACCGCCTCGGCCGCCAGCATCCGCCGCAGCTGCCTGCGGGTGAGCCCGAGCGCGCGCAGCAGCGCGTGTTCGCGGGCGCGTTCGAGGACGGAGAGCCCCAGGGTGTTCGCGATCCCGATCAGAGCGATCGCCACGGAGATGCCGAGCAGGCCGAGCACCGACCAGGTGAGGATGTCCCGCTCCCGGTTCGCCGCTGCCTGGGCCTGCAGCTGGTCCTCGAGCTTCGCGCCGGCCGCATCCGCCAGCCCGTCCAGATCGTCGACGAGCTCGAGCGGGTTGGCGCCTGCGGAGGCGCGGACCCAGATGACGTGCGGTTCGGGGGAGTCGGTGAGCTGTGCCAGGGTCTCGGGCGCGACCACGCCGGCCTGGCCCCAGCCGGAGAGGGGGATGACCCGCAGCTGGGCTTGGCGATCGCCGACACGAACTGTGACCTGGTCACCGGGCCGGATGCTCGGGTCCATGAAGGCGTCTAGGTCGAGCCTGATCGTCCCGGGCTGCTCCACCCGGGCGAACGCCCCGCCGTCGCGGGCCACCTGCGCCGCGTCCGGCGCGGTGAGGACCGGGATCGGTTTGTCGAACCCGGTGACCTGGGCCACGGCGCCGTCCATGGCGATGGCCTTCTCCACACCGGGAGTGCGACGTACCCGGTCGAGGAGGTCGGTGGTGACCGGCTCGTCGAGGGAGGTGAGCGCGGCGTCGATGGGGTGATGCCGGGCGCTTACCTCGTCCATCGCCGCACGCCACGTGGCCATCCCGGTGACCACGGCGGTCGTCAGGGTGACACCGACCAGCAGGGCGGCGGTGGTGGCGGCGGTCCGGCGCGGGTTGCGCACGGCGTTCTCGGTCGCCAGCCGCCCGGCCGGGCCGAGCAGCGCCCCGGTGACCCGGACCAGGCGGGGCACGAGCACCGGCCCGACCAGCAGGATGCCGGTGAACACCGATGCTCCGCCGGCCACCATGAACAGCGTGCTGTCCCGGATCATCGCCATCCCGAGCAGGGCCAGCCCGGTGACCAACAGCAGCGCGGCGAGCGCCAGCCGCGCCCGGCCGGTGGCGGTGTGCACGACCGCGGCCTGCGGGCGCAGCGCCGCCAGCGGGCTCACCGCGACCACATGCCGGGTCGGCAGCCAGGACGCGACCATGGTGACGAGCAGGCCGACGCCGAACCCGCCCAGCAGCCAGGGCACAGGCGGTGCGGGGGCGGCCATCGGGGTGGTGGGTGCGAGGGTGTTGATCAGGGGGAGCAGGCCGTAGCCGAGGC
>NZ_JBFAMX010000810.1:0-3747 GCF_040659615.1 Nonomuraea sp. NPDC049784 | reverse complement strand
CGGGCCTCTGAGGGCGGGGCGTCGGCGCTCGGCTCGGGGGGCGGTGGGACGGCGGCCTTCCCGGCCGCTTCGCTGGATTGGCGGCTGCTGCGGGGCGCCTTGCTGGCGGCGACGGGTCCGGCCGAGGAGGCGGTGGCGTGCCTGGGCGAGGTGATCGCGATCGCCGAGCGGGTCGGCGCCGTGTGGCCGCTCATCCCCGCCCGGATGACGCTGTCCCGCCTCCTGCTCACCCTGGACGACGCCGCGGGCGCGGCCGAGCACGCCACCGCCGCGCTCACCCTGGTACGGGCCAAGGGCAACTGGGTGTGGGGCGCGGAGACCGTACTGTGCCTCGTGGACGCACTGGGGAGCACGCCCGAGACCGCGGAGCTCGTGGCCGAGCTGGGCGCCGGCCTCGAAGGCGCCGACGCACCGATCGCGCAGGCCGCGCTCCTGACCGCCCATGCCGTGCTCTCTCAGAACGCTTCGGAGGCCGACCGGCTGCTCGACGCGGCACGTACCACCCTCCATGACGCCGGGTTGCGCTACGAGGAGGCCCAGGCCGCGGAGCGCCTGGGCCGATGGCGCTGCGAACGCGGCACCGCCGGCGGCGGGCACCTCCTCGAAGCCGCGCTGCGCCTGTACGCCACGATGGGGGCAGACCGGGACATCGCACGCGTCAGCCGGATCATGCGGCAGAACGGCGTACCCATCCCCTATCCGTGGCGGGGCGGGCGGCCGTCCCACGGGCAGACGCTGTCGTCGCGGGAGCGGGAGGTGGCGCTGCTGGCGGCTGAGGGGAAGACGAACCAGGAGATCGCCACCGAACTGTTCCTGTCCAGACGCACTGTGGAGAGTCATATCTCCAGCGCGCTCCGCAAGCTGGGCCTGCCGTCGCGCAAGGAGCTCCGGACCCTGGCCTCGGATGATCGGACCGACAAGTAGGAGTCACCGATTCTGACAGGGCTTCACCGGCGACCGGCCAGGCGGCAAACTGATGCCTGCGGCCATCGCCCTGCTCTCCTCCGAACGTGAACCGTGGCTCTTCGGAGGGGCGCCACGCGGTGGCCGTCACCATGTGCGACCACGGCAGGAGCGCCGGCTGGAAAAATCCGCACCTGCTTCGGCGATCGATCGCCCCTGATCATGAACCGCTTGCCATCATGTCCACACGAAGTGGGGCCCGGCCACCGCGCGACGGGGATCCCATCCGGCTATGGCGAAGGTAGAAGTGCGTGAACGTAGAGGCAGAGATCCTCGACTTGAAACACCGAGTGGAAGCTCTCGAAACCATCCTGCGCTCCGGCAGCGACCCCGGCCACTCTGACCTCGTCCCGGCACAGACCGGCCCGCACAGGCCTGACTCGGAGACGTCCATCGGCCTCCCCGAACTGAAGGCCGAGATCGCGGACGTCCGCACGGAGACGAGCCAGGACTTCGAGGCTCTCATCGTGGAGATCGCCGGCTTCCGCGCGCAAACGAACGAGCACTTCAAATCCACTCAGTCCGAGATCATGGAGAAGTTCGACTCCCTCCGGTGCGAAATGATCGACCTCGCCCTCAGGCTTGATCGCCTGCTGGAGATAAACGGCGCGTGAGGCGCTGACCTCCTGACCTGGCCGCCTGCCCTGGACCGGGAACGGCGGGCTACGCCTCGGCCGTCCGGGGTCACCGTCTCGCAGACGAGGCATAGTGACCGACTCTGGGCTTAATGTCTACCTTGTGATTGAGATGTCCCAGACGCAATCATCGGCGCATGAACGCTGACGTCATCGTCGTCGGGGCGGGCCTGGCAGGCCTGGTGGCGACCTGTGAGCTCACCGCCAAGGGCAAGAAGGTCGCCATGGTCGACCAGGAGAGCGCGGCCAACCTGGGCGGCCAGGCATTCTGGTCCTTCGGCGGCCTGTTTCTGGTCGACTCGCCGCAGCAGCGGCGGATGGGCGTGAAGGACTCCTTCGAGCTGGCCTGGAACGACTGGCAGGGCAGCGCCCAGTTCGACCGCCTGGAGGACGAGGACTCCTGGGCCGTACGGTGGGCGCGCGCCTATGTCGAGTTCGCGGCCGGGGAGAAGCGCGCCTGGCTCGACCGGCTCGGCATCAAGCTGCTGCCCACCGTCGGCTGGGCCGAGCGCGGCGACCTGCGCGCGGACGGGCACGGCAACTCCGTGCCGCGATTCCACGTCACCTGGGGCACGGGCCCGGGCGTGCTGAGGCCGTTCGTCGGCGGGGTCCGGCAGGCGGCCGAACGCGGGCTGGTCACCTTCTACCACCGCCACCGGGTCGACGAGCTGGTCATGAGCGGCGGCGCCGTACAAGGAGTGCGTGGCACGCTGCTCGCCGAGGACGACTCGCCGCGCGGGGTCATCTCCAACCGCGACGAGGCCGGCGAGTTCGAGCTCACCGGGCCCGCAGTGATCATCACGAGCGGCGGCATCGGCGCCAACCACGACCTGGTGCGCCGCTACTGGCCCGAGCGGATGGGCAGCGCCCCGGAGAACATGGTGACCGGCGTGCCCGCTTACGTCGACGGCCGGATGCTCGACATCAGTGCCGAGGCCGGAGTGCGCCTGGTCAACCGCGACCGCATGTGGCACTACACCGAGGGCCTGCGCAACTGGGACCCGATCTGGCCGGGCCACGGCATCCGGATCCTGCCCGGGCCCTCCTCGATGTGGTTCGACGCGCTGGGCCGCGACTGCCGGACCCCTGCCTGCCCGGCTATGACACGCTGGGCACACTGCGCCACCTGCGCGGGACCGGCCACGACCACTCGTGGTTCGTGCTGACCCAGAAGATCATCGAGAAGGAGTTCGCGCTGTCGGGCTCCGAGCAGAACCCCGACATCACGAGCAACGACCGCAAGGCCTTCCTCCGTGAACGCCTGCTCGGCAAGGGCGCCCCCGCTCCGGTGGAGGCCTTCAAGCGCAACGGCGCGGACTTCGTCGTCGCCTCCACCTTGGAGGAGCTGGTGGACAAGATGAACCAGCTCACGATCGAGCCGCTGCTCGACGCCGAGCTCGTGCGCCGCCAGGTCGAGGCCCGCGATCTGCAGCTCGCCAACCCGTACAGCAAGGACTCCCAGATCCAGGGCATCCGCAACGCCCGCCGCTACCTCGGCGACCGGCTGGGGCGCACCGCCGCACCGCACCGGATCCTCGATCCGGCCGCCGGGCCCCTGATCGGGGTCATGCTGCACGTACTCACCCGGAAGACGCTCGGCGGCATCCAGACCGACCTCGACTCGCGCGCCATCGGCCTGGACGGACAGCCCATCGACGGGCTGTTCGCGGCAGGAGAGATCGCCGGGTTCGGCGGCGGCGGGATTCACGGCTACAACGCTCTCGAGGGCACCTTCCTGGGCGGCTGCCTCTTCTCCGGCCGCCAAGCCGGCCGCGCCGCAGCCGGCTGAACGCTCCCTGGGACGGGTTCTACAGCGACGGCACGCATCTCGTCAGCCTCTACCGTCGCATCTCAGCAGCCGCTTACGCCGAGCTTCGCATCCCATTAGCCGCCTACGCCCAGCCTGGCACCCACTCAGCCGCTTACGCCCAGCGTCGCGACAATGATTCGCGGCGCCCCCCGGCCTGCGTGCACGGGCCCTCCAGCGGCTGCAGCGCAGGGGGCCATCGACGCTCTGGTCGCGCACCTGGAGTGGCGGCACCATGAGGTCGTCGCCGCGGTGGCCGGATCCCAGCCTTCGGAGTCCTACGCTTCCCTCAGCAGCCGGTCCTCCAACTCGGGGTCGAGGCCGACGCTGGGGCGGTCGGGG
>NZ_JBFAMX010000809.1:0-3750 GCF_040659615.1 Nonomuraea sp. NPDC049784 | reverse complement strand
CTCGCCCGCGCTCGCCGCCGCCGCCGTACCAGTGGCGCCCGTGGAAGGGATGCCCGTGGAAGGGCTGCGTCTGGCGGCGGTGGCGCGCTGGTTGAGGTCGGCGGCGACCGCCTCCAGGGCCTTGGCGACGGTGGAGGCCTCGGCGCCAGGGTCGGTGACCGGGCGCGGCGGGGGCAGCGTCGCAGGGGCGGCCATCCGGATCACCGGCCCCGCCGCACGCCCCTGGCTCACCCCGAGGCCCGTGAGCCGACCGCCGGGGGAAGGGGGCAGGTCAGGCATCGAGGGCCTCTTCCGCGTCCAGGTCGCGCGAGAGCAGCGCCACCAGCGAGTCCAGCGCCTCCTCCGCCCGCGGCCCGTCCGCCTCCAGCGTCACCTCCGCGCCGTGTACCGCCCCCAGCGACAGCACCCCCAGCATGCTCTTCGCCGGCACCGCCTTCTCCCCGAGCCGGACCGTCACCGGCACCCCCAGCCGCGCGGCCGCCTGCACGAACAGCTTGGCCGGCCGCGCGTGCAGGCCGCTGGCAGAGGCCACGACCACCGTTCGATGTGCCATCACGAACCTCCTAGGGCTCAATTGTGACCTTGATGGCCGCGCCCCGGCTGACGAGGTCGATCCCGTCGAGCACCTGGGGCAGCGCCAGCCGGTGGGTGATGAGGTCGGAGACCACCACGTCCCCCGACGCTACGAGCCGCAGCGCCTCCGCGTTGTGGGCGGGGCTGGAGCCGTTCGCGCCGACGATGGTCAGCTCGCGGTAGTGCACGAGGTTCGAGTCCAGCGTGACGAGCGGATTGTCCTTGGGCAGGCCGCCGAAGAAGCTGATCCGGCCTTGCCTGGCCGCCATCCGCACCGCCTGCTCCTGAGCCGCGCCCGAGGCCGCCGCCGTGATCACCACGTCGGCGCCGCGCCCGCCGGTCAGCTTGAGCACCTGCTCGACCGGGTCGGCGTCGATCGCCGCGTCCGGGCGTACGAGCTCGGCGGCCATCGCCAGGCGCTGCGCGTTGATGTCCACGAGAAAGACCCGGGCGGCGCCGCGTGCCCGCGCGAGGCGTACGTGCAGGCAGCCGATCGGCCCCGCGCCCATCACCACCACGTCGTCGCCCGCGCCCACGCGGGCCAGCGACTGGCCGTTCAGCACGCAGGCGAGGGGCTCGGCCACCGACGCCTCGGCGAAGCCGACGCCGGGCGGGATGGCGTTGACCCCGTTCACGGCCAGCACCTTGGCGGGGACCACCATGTACTCGGCGAAGCCGCCGTCGTAGTGGTAGCCCATCGACTCCTGGTTGGGGCAGACGGTCAGGCGGCCCCGCCGGCATTCGGCGCACGTGCCGCACGGGATCGCCGCGATCACCTGCACCCGTGCGCCGGTGTCCACGACCTCGCCCGCGATCTCGTGTCCCATCACCCGCGGTGGCCTGATGTGGTGGTGCCCGAACTTGAGGATCTTGGCGTCCGTGCCGCACGTCGAGCAGTTCCGTACGCGGATCTTCAGCTCGCCGGGCCCGGCGACGGGCTCCGGCGCGTCCTCGATCCTGATGTCGCCGGGAGCGTGGAATCTGGCGACCTTCATGCTGTGAGCTCCTTCATCACCTCAGAGACCTCGGTGGCCTCGCGCAGCGCCCTGGCGCGGTCGGGGTCGAGCAGGATCTCGGCCAGCGCCGCCAGAAGCGGCACGTGCCCGTCGTCCTTGGCCGCGATGCCGACGCAGAGCGTGACCTGTTCGCCGTCCCAGTCGATGCCGCCGGGGAAGCGCACCACGCAGATGGCGTCGCGCTTGACGTCCTCCTTGGAGGCGTTCGTCCCGTGCGGGATGGCCACGCCCTCGCCGACGTACGTGGAGATCGTCTTCTCCCGCTCGAGCATCGCCTCGATGTACGGCTCCGCGACCGCCCCCACATCGACCAGCGCCCGCCCGCACCGGCGGATGGCCGCCGTGCGGTCGGGGGCGCTCTCGTGCAGCAGCACGGCCCGCGGGTCGAGCAGGCCGTCACGCATCGACCGTGCCGCCGTTCTTGATCGTGTTCACCAGCCTGGTCACGGCGGGGTCGCCGAGGAAGATCTGGAACGGGACCAGCACCTTCCCGGGGGCGGCGGCCCTGGCGCGGGCGGCGAGCCCGGCGTGGCACAGAACCACGTCGGCGTCGTCGGGGATGGAGTTCACGGGTGTGTGCTCGACGCTGACGCCGGTGTCCTTGAGCTGCTTGCGCAGCTGGGAGGCGAGCATCACGCTGCTGCCCATGCCCGCGTCGCAGGCCACGATGATCTTGTGGATGTCCTTGCTGTCGATGCCGGCCATGGCTCAGGCCTCCTTGGTGGCGGGTTCGGTGACGGCTTCGTGTGAGTCCTCGGACTCGTCCTTCTTCTCGCCCCTGCCGAAGCCGAGCAGGATCGCGGCGACGGCGAACGACACGCCCGCGGCCACGAGGATCCCCAGGCTGGAGCCGAGCCAGCCGCCCTTCGGGGTGACCGCGATGTAGGCGAAGATGCTGCCGGGCGACGGCGTGGCGACCAGGCCGGCCCCGGTGACCATGAACGTGAACACCCCGGCCGCGCCGCCCGCGATGACCGCGAGGATGAGGCGAGGCTTCATGAGCACGTACGGGAAGTAGATCTCGTGGATCCCGCCGAAGAAGTGAATGATCATCGCGGCGGGCACGCTGGGGCGCAGCTGGCGCGGGCCGAACAGCAGGTAGGCCAGCAGCAGGCCGAGACCGGGCCCCGGGTTCGACTCCAGCATGAACAGGATCGACTTGCCCGTCTCCGCCGCCTGGGCGACGCCGAGCGGGCCGAGCACGCCGTGGTTGATGGCGTTGTTCAGGAACAGCACCTTGGCGGGCTCGATCAGGACGGAGGCCACGGGGAGCAGGTTGTGGCCGATCAGCCAGCTCACGGCGTGGCCCGCGGCCGTGGTGACCGCCTGGACGATCGGGCCGATGCCGAACATGCCGACCACGGCCATGGCGGCGCCCACGATGCCGGCGGAGAAGTTGTCCACGAGCATCTCGAACCCGGCCTTGGTCCGCTGCTCCGTGAACTTGTCCACATATTTCAGGATCAAGGCGGTGAGCGGACCGATGATCATGGCGCCGAGGAACATCGGAGAGTCCGTGCCCACCACGACGCCCATCACCGCCACCGCGCCCACGACCGCGCCGCGCTGCCCGTGCACCATCCGGCCGCCGGTGTACGCGATGAGGACCGGCAGCAGGGTCGAGATGATCGGGCCGACCATCTTCGCGAGCGTCTCGTTGGGCAGCCAGCCGGTCGGGATGAAGAGCGCGGTGATCAGGCCCCAGGCGATGAACGCGCCGATGTTCGGCATGATCATGCCGGCCAGATGGCCGCCGATGCGCTGAATGGTGGCCTTGACACCGGTTCCGGTGACCGTGGGAGTGTAACTGTCGGCCATGGGACTTGCTCCTTCGGGGGATGAGCAGTTGATCAGCCGCTGTGCTGGGTCAGGGGGAGATTGGCGGAAGCGAGGGGCCGGGACGGGTCCGGCGGGTGGAGGGTGACGGTGGCGGGGTCGATGTCGGCCGGGCGCGGCATGCGGCTGCCGGGCAGGCGGACCGCCGCGGCGCCCCAGGCCAGTGCCCGCGCCAGCGCGCCGGGGCCGTGCCCGCCGCCGGCGAGGAAACCGGCCAGCATGGCGTCGCCGGCGCCGACGGAGCTGCGCGGCTCGGTGACGGCGGCCTCGCCGTACCAGATGCCCCGCTCCTCGACGAGTACGGCGCCGTCGGCGCCCAGGCTGG
>NZ_JBFAMX010000808.1:0-3761 GCF_040659615.1 Nonomuraea sp. NPDC049784 | reverse complement strand
CCGGCGGCGAGCTCGGCCGCCAGGTAGGCGGGACTGGCCAGCATGGCCAGCAGCGCGACCGCCCCGATCACGAGCAGCATGAAGGCGCTCAGCGCGTCGCTGAGCAGCAGCCCGCCCAGCGCGTCGAGCCGGCCCGCCGCCGCCAGCGCGACCGCGCAGGCCAGTAGCCCGGCCGCGGCCAGCACGCCCAGCCAGGCGGTGAGGCGGTTCCAGCCGAGCACGGCGTACGCGCACGCGGCCGCCGCGGGCACCGCGACCGGAGCGATCACCAGCAAGCTGTCCATCAGTCGTGCAACTCCCGCAGCTCGTCCAGGTCAGTGCCGCCGAAGGCGGCCCGTATCCGGGTGGTCAGCACCTGCAGCACCAGCACGGCCAGCAGGATGTCCAAGGAGATCCCGAGCTCGACGACGAGCGGGACGCCACTGGTGGTCAGGAACGCGGTAGCGGTGATGGCGTTGTCCATCAGCAGGAACCCCACCAGCTGCGACAGCGCCCGCCGCCGGGTCACCAGGACGAAGAACCCGATCAGCAGCACGGTCAGCGCGATCGGCACGGCCTGCGTCGCCGGCGTGGGCGACAGCCGTACCAGCGGCTGGGAGAGCGCGTAGGCCAGCATCGCCAGCACCGCCGCCACCAGCAGCGAGGTCGCCACGTTGACCAGCGGCTGCGTCTCGCGGCCCTCGCCGCTCGCCACCAGCGTGCGGCGCATCAGATACGGCAGCAGCGCGGCACGCAACGCGCCCACCCCGAGACCGACCAGGATCAGTTCGAGGTCTGCCTGCCAGACACCAAGGACAACGATCAGCGTGGTCAGGGCCACCCCTTGCAGGGCGAACAGCCACACGATCGCCGACAACTCGCGCCGCCACAGCACCAGCACGCCCGTGAGCAGGAACGCCCCGCAGGCCAGGTCCAGCAGCTGGACGTACATCGCATCAGTCATGTTCACGCCAGGAAGAAGGAAGCGGCCACGGCCAACAGCGCCAACAGGAACGAACCGGCCAGCAGCTCAGGAACGCGGAACAACCGGAGCTTGGCCATGAACACCTCACCAACCGACAGCAGCACTCCCAACAGCCCCACCTTCAGGACAAGCGCGATCATCGACAGCAGCAGCGCGAGCGCTCCCGCGCCCGCGGTGGCGATCCCCAGCGGGAAGAACAGGCTGGCCAGCAGGCCCAGCAGCACCGACAGCCGCATTGCCGACGCCCACTCGATCAGCGCCAGGTCCGGGCCGGCGTACTCCAGCACCATCGCCTCGTGGATCATCGTCAGCTCGAGGTGCGTGGACGGATTGTCCACCGGGATCCGGCCGGTCTCGGCGATCGTCACGATCGCCAGCGCGACCGCGGCCAGCACGCTCACCGGGGAGATCACCGACAACGGATCCTCCACCGTCGCGGTCACGATCGACCCCAGGCTGGTCGAGCCGACTCTGATCGACAGCGCGAAGGTCGACACCAGGATCGTCGGCTCCACCAGCGCCAGCACGGTCATCTCCCGGCTGGCGCCCATCCCGCCGAACGCCGTCCCGGTGTCCAGCGCGCCCAGGGCCAGCGCCACCGACCCCAGCGCCAGCAGCGCGGTCACCGCAAACAGGTCGGCGACGCCGTCCAGCGGCGAGGCCGTGGTCACCAGCGGCACCACCGCGGCCACGACCAGCGCCGTGCCGGCCAGCAGCAGCGGCGCCGCTCGGAACACCCAGCCGGTGCCGCGCGGAGTGATCGGCTCTTTGCGCATCAGCTTGCGCAAGTCCCGCCACGGCTGCAGGACCCCGGCACCGGCGCGTCCTTCCAGCCGGGCGCGGACCTGCCGCATCGCCCCCACCAGCAGTGGCGAGCCAACCCCGACGACGATCACCTGGAGCACCGCTCCGATCACGCCCGTCACCACAGCACCACCAAGACGATCATCGCCGCGGTCAGCGCCCAGAACCCGTAGCCGAGATAGCGGTGCACGCTGCCGGTGGCCAGGGCGCGGGCCCCGCGCCCGACGGCCGACACGGCGGCGGTCAGCGGATCGTAGAGTCGGTGCTCGATCCGGTCCGGCACCCGCGCGTGGAAGCGCACGCGTTCCACCAAGTAGGCCGACTCCTTCACTGGAGTGACGTCCACGTCGCTTTCGGGGGCCAGCACGTCGTCGAAGACCCGCTGCAACGGCTCGGCGAACGACGTCGCGGTGTACTCCATCCGGGCCGACATCGGTCCCGCGCCGCAATCCCAGAGCCGGGCGGCGCGCCGTGCCCGCCGCGCAGCGGTCACCCGTACCAGGCCGAGGACGGCCACGACGGCGATCACCAGGGCGACGGCGATCAGCAGCGGCGAGATCATCCCCGAGATCCCCGCCAGCCGCAGCGTCAGCTCCCCGCTCACCACGTCCCGTGTCGGGAACACCACGCCGACCACCCTGCCGAGCGCGGGCACGACCAGCGTGGGAGCCAGCGCCAAAGCCACACAGCCCGCCACCGCGAGCGCCATCGCACCCAGCATGGTCGGCGGGCTCTCACCGGCCCGCTCGGCCTCTGCGCTGCGCGGCCGGGCCAGGAACCCCACGCCGAACGCCTTGACGAAGGTGGCGACCGCCAGCCCCGCCGACAGGGCGATCACCGCGACGGCCAGCGGCATCGTCACCGCACCCGCCACCCCGGAACCGGGCAGCGCGTGGATCAGGCTCTGCAGCAGCAGCCACTCGCTGACGAAGGCGTTGCCGGGCGGCAGCGCCGAGGCGCACAACGCGCCGACCGCGAACACGACGGTGGTGTACGGCAGCCGCGTGCGCAGCCCGCCGAGGGCATCCAGATCGCGGGTGCCCGTCGCGCGCAGCACCGAGCCCGCCGACAGGAACAACACCGTCTTGAACGCGGCGTGGTTGATCACGTGCAGCAGCGCCGCGGCCAGCGCCAAGGCCGCCAGCACCGGCAGCTTGGACGCGGCGAAGAAGCCCGCCGCACCCACCCCGACCAGTACCAGGCCCAGGTTCTCCGTCGTGGAGTAACCCAGCAGCCGCTTCAGATCTGAGGCCACCACCGCCTGCAAGATCCCGAACAGCGCCGACGCCGCGCCCGCCGCCAGCACCAGCAGCCACCACCAGGCCGACCCACCGTGCAGCAGATCCAGCCCGACCCGGACGACGCCGTAGGCGCCCATGTTCACCATCGCCGCGCTCATCAGGGCCGAGACGTGGCTCGGCGCCTCCGGGTGCGCCCGTGGCAGCCACACGTGCAGCGGCACGATGCCCGCCTTGGAGGCGAACCCGGCGAAAGTCGCCAGGAACACGACGGTCTTGGCGGCCGGAGACAGCGCGGCGGCGCGCAGCTGCTCGAAGCTCTCCCCACCGGCCCCGGCGGCGAACGCGACCAGCCCGGCCAGGATCGTCACCAGGCCGAGGTGGGTCATGACCGCGTACCACAGCCCGGCCTGGCCCACCGCCTCCCGCCGCCAGTGCTCGGCCAGCACCAGCAGCAGCGACGACACCGCCATCAGCTCCCAGGCGAGCAGGAACGTGCTCACACTGGCCGCGGCGGGCACCACCAGCATGGCCGCCACGAACAGCGGCAGCACGGACTGGAACACGCGCCCGTCCAGGCCGTGATCGCAGTAGCCGATCCCATAGATCGCCGCGCATACCGCCACCACCCCGGTGACCGCGATGAACACCCCGCCCAGAGGGTCGACCGTCAGCCGTATCCCGGCCAGCGGCAGCAGCTCCGGCAGCCAGGCCGACCAGCGCTGACCGGCCCCGGCAGCCACAACCGCCGCCAC
>NZ_JBFAMX010000807.1:0-3767 GCF_040659615.1 Nonomuraea sp. NPDC049784 | reverse complement strand
CCGTCGGCGCCCAGGCTGGCCAGCACGGCACGCGCGCCCGCGGCCCGCAGTTTGCCCGCGGCCTCCATCACGTCGCCGAGGCAGCGGATGGGCATGCCGGTGGCGCCGGAAAGCTCCTCGAGGTTCGGCTTGACCAGCGCGGGCGACGCGCCGAGCGCACTGGCGAGCGCCGGGCCGCTGGTGTCGACCGCCATGTGGATGCCCGCTCCCGTGAACCTGCGGCACAGCCGGGCGTAGACGTCGGCGGGGACCTCGGGGGGCAGGCTGCCCGACGCGACCACCCAGTCCGCCTCGTGGGCGGCGTCGAGCACGGCGTCGGCGATCGTGTCCAGCTCTTCGGCTGACAGCGCCGTGCCCGGCTCGTTGATCTTGGTGATCGTGCCGTCAGGCTCGGCCAGCGTGACGTTCGACCTGGTCGGGCCGGCCACGGGAACGGTGACCATGTCGAGCCCCTCCGCTGCGAGGAGCCGTACGAGCTGCCTGCCCTCGTCCCCGCCGAACGGCACCACCGCCCGGCTCGACACGGCGTTGGCCAGCAGGGCGCGTGAGACGTTGACGCCCTTGCCGCCGGGGTCCAGGTGGGCGGCGGCGGCGCGGATGACCGCGCCGCGGTCGAGTGCGGCGATCTCGATGGTGCGGTCGAGGCTCGGATTGAGCGTCAGGGTGAGGATCACGCCCTGATCACCTCCGGGCCCGCCGCCGCGAGGTCGGCGGCCAGGGCGACGTCGAGCCCCGTGTCGGAGATCACCACGTCGATCTCGCTCAGGTCGGCGAACCTGGCCAGGTACGTGTTCGTGAACTTGGTGTGGTCGGCCAGCAGCACGCTGCGCTGCGCGGCCCTGACCATGGCCTGCTTGATCGCCGCCTCCGCTGGGTCGGGGGTGGTCAGACCCCTGGTGAGCGAGCAGCCGTTGGTCGCCATGAAGGCCACGTCCACGTTGAGGCCGGCCAGCGGGCGCAGCGCCCAGTCGTCGACCGTGGCCAGCGTCTTGCCGCGCACCCGGCCGCCCAGCATGATCACGTGCAGGTTGGCGCGGGCGGCGAGCGCGGTGGCCAGCGGCGGCGAGTTCACCACGACGGTGAGCTCGCGGTCGGCGGGCAGCACCTTGACCAGCCGGCCCATGGTGGTGCCCGCGTCGATGATCACGGAACCGTCCTCGGGCAGCTCGGCCAGCGCCGCCTTGGCGATGCGCTCCTTCTCGGCGGTCATCACCTCGTCGCGGGCGGCCAGCGCGGGCTCGAACCCGAGGCGCTCCACGGGGATCGCGCCCCCGTGTACCCGGCGCAGCACGCCCGCCCGCTCGAGCGACGTGAGGTCGCGGCGGATCGTCTCTGTGGTCACGTCGAGCTCGGCGGCCAGCGTCACCACGTCGACGCGGCCTGCCGCCCGCGCCCTCCGCAGGATCTCCTGCTGCCGCTCCTCGGCGTACATGATGTTGATTCACCGCCGTTTCGTGTTGGTTTCCTCTTGGTTTATACCCGTTTTCGTTGGGAGGTCAAGGGCTGGTAGGTATAGGCGATGCGAATCATGCCCCTGGCCGCCGCGGCGGCAGCCGTACCCCTCGTCGTCGGGTTCGCCACGCCGGCCCAGGCCACGCCGAGGGTGCCCGCGGGCACGACGGCCTCGTGGCTGGTGTTCGACCGGCAGGCGGGCAAGTTCGTGGCCACGCGTAACGCGCACAGGAAGTTCCGGTCGGCCTCGGTCGTCAAGATCCTCATCGCGATCGACTACCTGGAGCGGCGTAAAAGCGTGCCCGCCGCCGACGCCAAGCTCCTGAAGATCATGCTGCGGTCCAGCGACGACGACGCGGCCTCGACGTTCTGGGACCGCGACGGCAAGGGGCAGATCATCGTGCGCATGGCACGCAAGCTCGGCCTGTCCGACACCGCGCCGCCGCCCGCCTCGAAGCCCGGGTTCTGGGGTTACACCTCGCTGAGCGCGTACGACATCGTGCGGACCTACCGCTACCTGCTCGACAGGGCCGACGCCAGGGTCAGGGACACGATCCTGGGCCACCTGCGGCAGTCCACGCCGTGCGGGACCGACAGCTTCGACCAGACGTTCGGCATTCCCGACGCGGTGCCGCGGCCGTGGGCGGTCAAGCAGGGCTGGTCGGGGTTCGGCACGACGCCGCCCACGCGGTGCTCCGACGCCCGGGCCGCCGGGGCGCCCATCTCGTGGATCTCCCAGCGGGCCACCGGCTCGGGCGTGCCCGACTACGGCCGGCCGGTACTGCACACGACGGGGCTGGTGGGCAAGAACGAGCGGTACGTGGTGGCGGTGTTGACGGCACACCCGGCGGGCGGCACGTGGAGCGCCTCGGTCAAGCGCATCACCACGCTGACGGGCGAGCTGTACCGGAGCATCTCTTGAATCAAGGGGGTCCTTCGCCGCATATGCCACAGGCGACCGGAGGTCAGCGCATCGCTTGGGCCGAGGTGCCTGCCGAGGTGAGGACGTCGATCGAGAAGCTGCTCGGAAGCGAGGTGATCAGCGCGATCAGCCAGCCGGGCGGCTTCTCCGAGGGCGTGGCCGCCCGGCTGCGCCTGGCCGATGGCAGACGGGCGTTCGTCAAGGCGGCGAGTTCACTCGTGGCACCTGGGGTGGCGCAGTTCCACCGCCGGGAGATCGAGGTTTCCCGGCGGCTGCCCGACGGGGTGCCGGCGCCCCGGTTGCTCGACGCCTATGACGACGGCACGTGGGTGGCCCTGGTGTTCGAGGACATCGAGGGACGGCTGCCGGCCCAGCCGTGGGAGCGTGACGAGTTCGACCGCGTGCTCGCGGCCACGACCAGGTTGGCGCAGGTGCTGACCCCGTCGCCGATCGACCCGGCCACGTTGGCGCGGCCACGGCTCGGCGGGTGGCTCGCACTGGCGGACGAGGGCGGTGCCGCACGCCTTGCCTCGTTGTCGCGGTGGGCGAGCGATCATCTCGATGAACTGATCGCACTCGAGGAGGCGGCTGCTTCGTCTCTTACGGGCGAGACGCTCCTGCACGGAGATCTCTACCCGTTCAACATCATGCTCACCCCGGATCGCGTTTTCGTCGTTGACTGGCCCCACGCATGGGTCGGGGCCCCGCATTGCGATGTGCTCACACTCCTCTCGAGCGCCTCGCTGAGCGGGCTGGACCCGCAGGCGTTCGCCGAAGAGCATCCGCTGACTCGCGACCTCGGCCAGGAACCGATCAACGTCTTCCTCGCCATGCACGCCGGCTTCCTGTTGCGGCTGGCGGCCAACGTCGGACCGGGCGTCGATCGCCATCTGGTCGACATGGCCACCGCGTTGGGCACGGCATCGCTGCACTGGCTCCGGCAGCGGCTGTAGGCCGTCAGAAAAACGTGAACATGCGCGCGCCCGGCTCGAGCGCCACGGGCGGGCCCGCGTAACGGTGTACGCCGACGCCGTCTCCCTCCCCCTCCACCTGCACCCGCTCGAACCCGCCGCCCTCGAACCAGCCGCAGATCCGCGGCACCAGGTCGGGCTCGCGCCGGTGCCTGGTCCAGATCACGGTGGCGTCCGGGGCGCAGAGCCGCGGCAGCAGGCCGACCGTGCGCCGGATGTCGTCGTCGCTCACGTTCCCGAACACGCCGCACACCAGCACCAGGTCCGCGGGCACCGCGCCGGCGTACGCGTCGAGCAGCGCCGCGTCCCCCCGTACCACCTCGACACCCGGAGGGGCGGCCCGCCTGGCGGCGGCGACGTTGTACTCGTCCAGCTCCACGAGCCGGGCCCGCACCTGGTCGCGCCTGGGATGGGCGGCGAGC
>NZ_JBFAMX010000806.1:0-3774 GCF_040659615.1 Nonomuraea sp. NPDC049784 | reverse complement strand
GCCAGGCCGTCGTGCCGCTCCCGCACCTGGCGTACGGTGAACGGCCCGCCGGCGAACGCGATGTGGCGATGCCCTCGCTCGAGCAGGTGCCGCCCGCCCATCCGCCCGCCGAGCATGTCGTCGACCGCGACGGCGCAGCCGTGGTGGTGCCGGGCGGAGCTGTCGAACCGCACCACCGGGATGCCGCGGGAGACGAGCCGGCTCAGCCGCTCCTCCTCGCCGGGGTCGTTGACCGGGGTGATCAGCACGCCCAGCGGGCGCTGCTCCTCGAACGTCTCCAGCAGCCCGGCCTCGCGATCCGCGTCCTTGTTGCTGTTGAAGACCATCACGGTGAGCCCCGCGTGCTGCGCGGCCGTCTCGACGCCGCGCAGCACGTCGATGAAGAACGGGTTGGCCAGGTCGAGCGCGACCACGCCGATGGTGCGGCTGCGCCCGGCCCGCAACTGCCGGGCCGAGCCGTTGCGGACATAACCGAGCCGCGCGATCGCCGCCCGCACCCGCAGCCGGGTGTCGGCGGCCACCATCTCGGGCCGGTTGAGCACGTTGCTCACGGTGCCCACGGAGACCCCGGCCAGCCGGGCGACCTCTTTGATGCTCGACATCGTTCCTCGTCGCAGGCGTGTTGTTTGATCATAACGCCTTCGACCAGGGGTTCGGCACGACGTGTGACAGTGACCTCCCGAGGGGCCCGCCAGGTCGATGGCGGGGTTGCGGCGAAGAAGCCTGCGGGCTTGAGCGTGAAGCCGGTGTACTCGACGGGCATCACGAGAAAGTCCTCGACGAAGAGCGCCGCTGGTTTGACCTTGACGCTGCGTCAACTTCTAGCATCGGGGCCATGTCGATCACTGTTCTTGACACCTACTCCGCCATGAGGCGGATCCTGCTGGCCCCGGTCGCGGACCGCGTTGACCTGCTGCGTTCGATGCTGGAGCCCAACAGCGGCATGTACCGCTACTACCCCGGCGAGGTCGACCTGGTGGCCATACACCTCGAAACGTCCGGGTTCCCCATCGACCGCGACGAGGAGCGTTGCCTCGACGCGCTCGAAACCCTGGCGGCGGCCGGAGCCTGGGAGCGGATGCAACGCGCGCTCGACGACGCTCTCGCCGTACTGCTGGAGGCGACGCCGGAGGTGGAGGCCCCGGACATCACCGTGCTGTTCGTCCTCGGCGATCCGGCTGACAAGCACTTCATGGGTCCCTGCCTAGGAATGACCGGGTTCGGCGGCATCTCGGGCAATATCGCCATCACGTTCTGGCCCTTCCCCGAGAACGTGGAGCGGCTGGAGGCCACCGCCGTGCACGAACTCCACCACAACCTCAGGTTCAGCCCGGGCGGGGTCGTGTGGGACCCGATGACCGTCACGGTCGGCGAGCACATCGTCTCCGAGGGCCTGGCCGACGCCTTCGCCCGCCAGCTCTACGGCGACGAGCTCGGCCCCGCCCGCATCGGCGTGCCGCACCTGCACGACGACGCGGTCTTCGACAAGGTGCTCACCGGGCTCGACGTGACAGGCATGCAGAACTTCACCGCCTGGGTGCACGGCGACCCCGGCGCCGAGCACCTCGGTGTCACCCCGGTGGGGCTGCCGATGGGCGGCGGGTACGCCGCGGGCAACCGGCTGGTCGACACCTACCTGGCGGCGACCGGGCAGACCGCGGCGCAGGCCCTGCACGCCGACAGCTTGGAGATCATCGCGACCACGCTCCGCCGCGGGTAAGACTGGAACGATGGAGTGGACGATCCAGGAACTCGCGACGAGAGCCGGCATCACCAGCCGCACCCTGCGTCACTACGACCGCGTCGGGCTCCTGGCCCCGTCCCGGGTCGGCGCGAACGGGTACCGCTACTACAACCCCACCGCGGTCGCCCGGCTACAGCGGATCCTGCTCATGCGCCAGCTCGGCATGGGCTTGCCGGCCATCGCCGAGGTCCTGGCCGACGAGGTGGACCCGTGCGACGGGCTCCGCGCCCACATCGCCGCACTGGAAGAGGAACGGGACCGCATCGAACGGCAGATCCGGTCTGTGCGTCACACGCTCGAGGCCCTGCAGTCAGGGGTGGAACCGCGGATGGACGTTATGTTGGCGGGGTTCAACGACGGCTACAAGGACGAGGTGATCTCACGCTGGGGCGAGCGCGCGTTCCAAGCGGGTAATGACTGGTGGCACGGCAAGAGCCTTGACCAGCAACGGGCCTGGAAGCAGGACACCGAGGACCTCGTCGCCGCATGGGTCGCCGCAGCGAAGGCCGAGGCTTCCCCGACATCGGAACACGCTCAGTCACTGGCTGCCCGGCACGTCCGGTGGCTGAGCCAGATCCCGGGTACTCCCACGGCCGAGGGCGACCGGGAACGCTCGATCGAGATGGTGAAATGCCTGGGGGACATGTACGTCGACGACCCCCGCTTCGCCGCCATGTACGACGACGCCGCGGGGGCGACGTTCGTCCGCGACGCACTGCAAGCGTACGCGCGGACCCGGATGTAGCTCGTGTGGGGCAAGAACCCCTCGGTCGCCTCGCTCTACACGAACGCGGAGATTCGCAGCTAGACCCCAAGATCAATCTCAGCGCCAACGGCTGTACCGATGTTCCCCAAGGCCGAAGTAGACCTCACCAGCGATCAGACCGGGTCCTCGTCAGTCAGCGAAGGCATCGTGCGTGGACGCAGGACCATGAGTGAGCCTTCCAAGGTCGCCACCATGGCAAAGGGAAACCGGTCGACCTCAAGACAGAGCGCAACGTCATCAGGATGGACTCCTTGACGCACCCCCTCCGCCAGTTCGGCGGCGGCGCGCGACTCGGCAGCGCGGCGGAGGAACTCAGCAGCATCCGTCCCAGCCTCGGTGATCCTCCGAGCGATGTATTGAGCACACGCCAGATCTTCCTCGGCCTGCCCATCTTCGCCAGTGACCACGAACGTGACACTGTCACTCTTGCGCGTCCGCAAGAGCCGAGCCGTTGCCTCCGCCACCACGAAGCTGGCGCACAGCACCAGCGGCGCCTCCTTGACCGCAAGGGCGCCGACTGTCCCTGCCGTGGTTTTCTGCACAACGGTCCGTCCGCCGAGGTCAATAGACCGCAGCAGGCCCGGCGAGTTGACGGTGTCGAACCCGGGCGCGGGCGGACCGTCTTTGAGCGCCACCCAATCCGGGTGGCGAGCCTTGAGCGCCAGGGCTTCGTCCAGCGACTCAGCAAGAACGATCTTTTCCGCCGCCTGGGCAAAGGCCCAGGCAGCCACGGTGAAAGCACGCATGACGTCGACTACGACCGCCACGGACGGGGCTTCGACCAGATCAGCGATACCAAGGAAACGAGCGTCCATTCCGGGCATGATCGCACCTGCCCGACCCGAGGCACCCGCTCACCCCCGAGGAGATCGACCTCCACGCACGCCTCCAGGCCCGGCCATGAACGTCACACAGAGTTACTTTGCGGCTGGTGACACGGACCCTTGCGACATGAGGTCGCGCGTGGCGAGTGATTGCGTTGAAGGAGGATCGATGATGTCGAGAACGTAGTCCAGGTCAGTGTTCGAGACCTGTCCTCGCCCTGACGTGCGTCGCGGGTAACTGCGGGGTGCGGAGCTCAGGGAGAAAGGCGCCGGACTCCAGCGCCGCCCGGAATGCGCCAGAACGTCTCGTCGACCTACCGGTCGGTGTGCTTGAACCGTGCCATACCGGCGCTCACATCGGCACGATCAGAGCCTGCGGGCGGTCCGCGGGGAAGGCCCACACGTGCTTGCCGGCCGCGATCATCAGCGCGAGCGGCGCC
>NZ_JBFAMX010000805.1:0-3776 GCF_040659615.1 Nonomuraea sp. NPDC049784 | reverse complement strand
GCTGGCGTACTGCGGGCTCGTCGAGCAGACCGCCGCGGGCCGCACCGCGCTCACCCCGCTCGGCGTCTGGGCGATTCGCCGCGACCTGCTGCGCGAGGGCCACGACGCGCCGACGACGGCCGAGGTGGAGGTGTTCGCCGACCTGTCGGCGGCCGAGCTGGTGGAGGCGCTGGTCAAGGGCTCGGCCACGCAGAGCGCCGTCGCAGGGTGGCTGGAGCGCCGCTCGCCGGAGTCCGCGGCCGGCGACCTGATCGAGATAGCCGCGTCCGGTACGGCGGGGCAGCGCGGCGCCGTCGGGGCCATCCTCGAGGAGCTGGGCCCGGAGGCCGAGAAGCCCGTCAGGGAGGCGCTCGACCACCCCCTGATGCGCCGCTACGCCGCCTCCTGGCTGCACATCCGCGACCTCGAGGCACCCACGCTCAGCCCCGAGGACCACACCTGGCTCGCGGTCGACTCCCTGGCCGCCCTCATGCACCTGTCGGGGCCCGCCGCGGGCCGGATCGACACGCCCGAGCCCGGGGAGGACCTGATCAAGCTGGTCGGCGAGATGCCCGGGGTGGGCCACCCCGACACGATCGCCGTGCTCGACATGCTCGCCACCGCCCACGACGACGAGGCCGTGGTCAAGGCGGCGCGCAAGGCCGCGATGAAGGCGCGCTCCCTCGAGCACACTAAACTGGGTTGATCCACACCTGAGAACGGAGTAACCCCCTTGGCGATCCAGTCGATCCGGCTGTTCGGAGACCCGGTGCTGCGCACCCCGGCGGCCCCGGTCGTCGACTTCGACAAGGAGCTCCGCAAGCTGGTCAAAGACCTGACGGACACGATGATGGACGCCCCGGGCGCGGGCCTGGCGGCGCCGCAGATCGGCGTCGGGCTGCGGGTGTTCACCTACTACGTGGACGAGCAGCTCGGCCATTTGATCAACCCTGACCTCGACCTGTCCTCGGAGATGGACGAGGAGGGCGAGGAGGGCTGCCTGTCCTTCCCCGGCCTGTCCTACCCGACGCCTCGGGCCGTCCGCGCGGTCGCCAAGGGCTTCGACATGCACGGCGAGCCCGTCACGCTGGAGGGCACCGACCTGATGGCGCGCTGCTTCCAGCACGAGACCGACCACCTCGACGGCATCCTGTTCATCGACCGCATGGACCCCAAGCAGCGCAAGCTGGCCATGAAGGCCGTGCGTGAGGCCGAGTGGAGCGGCCTGGCCGCCCCCGTGATCAAGGTCTCGCCGCATGCCACCGGCGGAAGGGCGCTCTGAGAGCATGCGTCTGGTCTTCGCGGGCACACCCGAGACGGCGCTGCCGTCGCTGCGGACCCTGATCGACTCGCCGCGCCACGAGGTCGTGGCGGTCGTCACCCGCCCCGACGCGCAGTCGGGCCGGGGCCGCAAGGTCCACCCCTCGCCGGTGGCCGAGCTCGCGGAGGAGGCGGGCATAGAGGTGCTCCGCCCGCTCAAGGCCGGCGACCCCGAGTTCCTCGACCGGTTGCGCGCCCTGGAGCCCGACTGCTGCCCGGTGGTCGCGTACGGGGCGCTGCTCCCGCAGTCGGCGCTCGACATCCCCCGGCACGGGTGGATCAACCTGCACTTCTCGATCCTGCCCGCCTGGCGCGGGGCCGCGCCCGTGCAGCACTCGATCCTGCACGGCGACGAGATCGGCGGGGCGACGACGTTCCAGATCGTCAAAGAGCTGGACGCCGGGCCCGTCTACGGCGTGGTGACCGAGGAGATCCACACCAGCGACACGAGTGGGGCGCTGCTGGAGCGGTTGTCGGTCTCGGGAGCGGGGCTGCTCGCCGCCACCATCGACGGCGTCGAGGACGGCACCCTGGAGGCCCGGCCGCAGCCCGCCGACGGGGTGACGATCGCGCCCAAGATCACCGTCTCCGACGCCCGCGTCGATTGGACCAAGCCCGCCCTGCACGTCGACCGGCTGATCCGGGCCTGCACACCCGCCCCCGGGGCGTGGACCGAGTTCCGCGGGCAGCGGGTGAAGCTGGGGGCGGTGCGGGTGGTTCCCGGCGAGCGGATTCCTGCCGGCGAGATCGCCGCCACGAAGACGAACGTGCTGGTCGGGACCGCGACCGATGCGGTCGAACTGGGTGATCTCCAGCCGCAGGGGAAGCGGGTGATGGGGGCCGTGGAGTGGGCTCGCGGGGTTCGCCCAGAGGGTAAAGAGATCTTCAAGTGACCCAGGGTGTCGATCATGATGCGCTCGGTAACATCGACGCCATGACTACAACCAGTAACGAAGCACAGGCGCTCATCGCGCGAATGGAAAACCTCCGCGAGGACCAGGATGTCGCGTTTGCGACGCTCTGTGACGCGCGTGACAAGATTCGCGACATCAACAGCTGGACCCACCGGATGGACCGGTCGATGCTCAAGGCGGAGGGAAAGGCCGCGCGGATCGAGCAGAAGACCGACAAGGCCCTCGGCCTATCCATGCAAGCGGGGGAGAAGCTGGATGTCCTTGACGGCCGGGTGGCCGTACTGGAGGCCGACGTCAAGGAGCTGAAGACGGATGTCGGGGGGCTCAAGGGCGACATGATCGACGTGAAGGCGCTGCTCGGCGAGGTGCTCGACAGACTGCCTCCCAAGGCGTAAGGGAAAGTTTGAGGGGATGAGGACGAGGGGGGACCAAGGGGCCGGAGGCAGGGGCGGCGGGAGCCGTACGCGGAAGCCACCGAGACCGACACGCGACCAGGCACGCAACGCGGCCTTCGACGTCGTGCGCGCGGTCGACGAGCGCGACGCGTACGCCAACCTGCTCATGCCACGGCTCCTTCGCGAGCGCGGCATCAAGGGACGGGATGCCGCGCTGGCAACCGAGCTCGCGTACGGGACGCTGCGCGGGCTCGGCACCTACGACGCCATCATCGAGATGTGCAGCGACCGTGCGCCCGATCCCGACGTGCGCGACGCCCTGCGGCTGGGCGCTCACCAGCTCCTGCGCATGCGGGTCCCGCCGCACGCGGCCGTGGGCACCACTGTCGATCTCGTACGCCTGCGCATCGGCGCCGGGGCGGCCAAGTTCGTCAACGCGGTGCTGCGGAAGATCGGCTCCAGGACGATCGAAGAATGGATCCCCATCGTCGCGCCCGACCCGGCCGACGACCCGGTGGGCCATCTCGCCATCGCCTACGGCCATCCCCGCTGGATCGTCTCCGCCTTCCGCGACGCGCTCGGCCGTCCCGACGAGATGGCCGACCTGCTCGACGCTGACAACGCCCGTCCCCTGGTGACGCTCGTGGCGCGGCCCGGGCGGAGCTCCGTCGAGGAGCTCGAAGCCTTCGGCGCCGCCCCCGCCCGCTACTCGCCGTACGCCGCCTACCTGCGCGAAGGAGATCCCGGGCAGATCGAGGCCGTGGCGGAGACGCGTGCCGCCGTCCAGGACGAGGCCAGCCAACTGGTGGCCTTGGCCCTGACTCGGGTCCCTCTCGAAGGGGACGAGGACGAGCTGTGGCTCGACATGTGCGCGGGGCCCGGCGGCAAGGCGGGCCTCCTCGACGCCATCGCCACTCATGGTGATCTCGAGGGCCTGGGCAAGGAGGGCGGAGAGCGCGCCCACACACCCGTCCCCGCCGGCGCGCCTGCGGGGCGCGGCGGTCCCGGTCCCGTGGCGTTTCCTGGGGGAGCGCGGCTGGTGGCGGCTGACGTGCAGCAGCACCGGGCCCGGCTGGTCTGGCAGACGACCAGGGACGCGGCCGTGGTGACGGCCGACGGCACCGAGCCGGCGTGGCGGCCCGGGGTGTTCGACCGGGTGATGCTCGAC
>NZ_JBFAMX010000804.1:0-3805 GCF_040659615.1 Nonomuraea sp. NPDC049784 | reverse complement strand
GGTGGCCGAGGGGATGCGCCGTCCGCGGGTGCGCGGCGGGGTGTACGCGGCCATGGACGCGCCGCCGTACACGGTGCCCGACGACCACCCGTCGATGCTGTACGCGCTCGGCTTCGTCCCGCCGACCCGCCTCATCGACCCCGCCACGATGCGGGCGACGCTCCGGAACGTGCTGGCGAGCTGGAAATGGGACACCACGTGGGGCTGGGACTACCCGGCGATGGCCATGACCGCCACCCGGCTGGGCGAGCCGGAGACCGCCGTCGAGACGCTGCTCATGCCGGTGGCCAAGAACGCCTACCTGCCCAACGGCCACAACCGGCAGACCGACACGCTGCCGGTCTACCTGCCGGGCAACGGCGGCCTGCTGGCGGCGGTGGCGCTCATGGCCGCCGGCTGGGAGGGCGGCCCGCCGGCGCCCGGTTTCCCGGCGGGCTGGGCGGTCGAGCACGAGGGCCTGCATCCCTCGCCATAGCGGCCTTGGCCTGTCGCCGGGGGCGCTTGAATGAGTGCATGCAGGGAGGGGCCCGAGCGTGCGGGGAGAGCGGATGAGGGCGAGCACCGGAGACGCCGATCAGGAGGAGCCGGTCCACCGGCCGGGGAGGCGCGGGCCGCGGCCGGCGGGGCCGGCGACGATCAGCCGGGTGGCCGAGACGGCCGGGGTATCGCGAGCCACGGTGTCGCGTGTGATGAACGGCTCGACCACGGTCAACCCGGAGCTGGCCGAACGCGTGCGGGCGGCCGCGCGGGCGCTGGACTACGAGCCGAGCGTGGCGGCCCGCAGCCTGGCGCTCGGCCGGACGGGCAACGTGTCGCTGATCGTTCCCGATCTGGCCAACCCGCTGTTCCAGGGCGTGCTGCGGGGGCTCAGCCAGGCCGCGGGCCAGGCCGGGCGGCGGCTGCTGGTGGCCGAGTCGAACGAGGACCCCGAAGAGGAGACGGTGCTGGCGCTGGAGGCCCGGCGCAACTCCGACGGGCTCGTACTGGCCTCGCCCCGCGCCTCCGACGAGCGGCTGGTCGAGCTGCGTGCCAGGCTCGCGCCGTTCGTGCTGGTCTACCGAGACGTGCCCGGCTCGGGCGCACCGTCGCTGACGGTCGACAACGCGTCCGGCATGGCCGCCATCGTGGCCCACCTCACCGCTCTGGGCCACCGCCACCTGGCCTATCTGGCCGGTCCCGAGAGCAGCGTGAGCAACGCCGAGCGGCTGGCCACGCTGCGCGCCGCCGCGGCCGGGGAGCCCGGTTTCCGGCTGACGGAGCTGGCGTGCGGGTCGATGTTCGACGACGGCCACGCCGCGGCGGGCGCCGTGGCCGGCTGCGGGGCGAGCGCGGTGGTGGCGTTCAACGACATGGTGGCCTCCGGCGCGCTGACCGGCCTGCACGAGCTCGGCGTGCGGGTGCCCGCCGACGTGTCCGTGACCGGGTTCGACGACATCGCCTTCGCCCGCTACACCACGCCGCCGCTGACGACGGCGTCGATCCCGAAGAACGAGCTGGGCAAGCAGGCGTGGGAGCGACTGTGGGCGCTGATGAACGGCGAGTCCGGCGGCTACGACGTGCGCTTCCAGCCCCGGCTGCTCGTCCGCGGCAGCACCGCGCCCCTGCGCCAGGAGAGATAGAAGGAGGGGGTTGGCGTGTTTCTGCGGCGGATGTTCGACAAGGAGTTCCCTGCCTTCGGCCCGTTCCCGTCGGTGCGCCGGTCGTAGGTGCGGACTGGTTCACAACATCCTGCCGGCCGGGCCGCTGGTGGAGGACTTCGGGCGGTGCTTCAAGGGCGTGAGCCCGCAGGAGGCGGAGCTGCTGGCGAGCTGCTTCGCGTTCATCGAGTGCACGAAACGCGGGCCGCTCGCCGGCACGCTCCGCTCCCATCTGGCGGGAGCCTAGGCAGGCACCTTGGCCCGCCACAGGGTGTCGATCTCACGCTGGGCTGCCGCCAGGCTCTCGGCGGCCTGCGGGATCAGATCGGACATCGCCGGGTTCACCCCGGCCAGCGTCAGCTCGGCCGTGATGAACCGCGGCGTCAGCCCCACCATGGACAGCCCGTGGGGAAGCCACGGCTCGGCGTGGTCCCAGCCCTCACGTGGGGCGCCCTCACCGTAACCGCCCCCGCGGCTGGCCAGCACGATGAACTCCTTGCCGGCCAGCAGCCCGGCGCTGGTCTCGGGGTCGAACGCCAGCCCGGGGGCGATGAGGTGATCCACCCACGCCTTGACGCTGCTGGGCGCGGCGTAGTTGTAGAGCGGCAGGCCCAGCAGGATCGTGTCGGCCTGCTTGACCTCGTTGACGAGCTGCTCGGTCAGCTCCCAGGAGGCGGCCTGGGCGGAGGTGTGCTGCCCGGCCGGGACCAGCCGGGCCAGACCGCCCGCCGCGTCGAGGTGCGGCAGCGGGTCGCGGCCCAGGTCGCGGTAGGTGACGGTGCCGCCCGGGTGCGCCGACCGCCAGACCTCGGCGGCCTGCGCGGTGAGCTTGCGGCTGGTCGAGCGCTCGCCCTGGATGCTCGAGTCGATGTGGAGAAGGTGTGCCATATCGTTCTTCCTCAATAAATCGTTTGTGGCACATAAATGATTACCACCACATGGACGGTTCTGCCAAGCCGGTAGACTGTCGTCATGACCTCCGCGCCCGCCGCAGACCAGGTGGTGCACCTCTCGGGCCCCCTGCTCGACCACCTCTCCCGCCGCATCCGCATGCGCGCCGAGTCGGTGATGGCCCCGCTCGGCCTGCGGCCCCGCCACGTCGTCGCGCTGACCGTGCTGCGCGACGCCGGCGCCTGCAACCAGCAGTCCCTGGCCACCATGCTGGCGATGGACGGCACCAACGTGGTCGGCCTGCTCAACGACCTCGAGGCCCAGGACCTGGTCGAGCGCCGCCGCGCTCCCGAAGACCGCCGCCGCCACGTGGTGCAGCTCACCGAGGCGGGCTCCCGGCGGCTGGCCGAGGTCGAGCTCGCGATGGCGGCGGTCGAGGACGAGGTGCTCGGCGCGCTCGACGCCGACCAGCGCAAGACCCTCTACACGCTGCTCCAGGCGGCGGTCAGCAACGCCAACGTGATCTGCACCGAGCACGTCGAGCCCTCCGGCGACTGCTAGGCGTGCGGCCTCAGCAGGTGCAGTTGGCCTGGGTGAGCAGCGCCGGCTTCCACGGCAGCGTGTCGTGGTCGCCTCCGGCGTTCGGGTCCTTGCCCTGGTTGAGGTAGCGCGGCCGGCAGGGGTTGACGGTCAGCGCTCCCGTGCCACCGGCAGGAGTCACCGTCGGGGTGCTGCCGGTGCAGGCGGTCCCGTTCACGGCGAAGTCGAGCGCCGAGACGTGCCGGCAACGCGCCAAATGGTTCGACGCGCTGCTTCCTTGCCATGCGCACGTCGCACGAGTGTGAACTTTCAGCGCTCGAGCAGCTCCCGGAGGGCCTTGACGATGTCGGCAGGGGCTTCCTCGGCCATGAAGTGGCCGAAGCCGACGGTGCCATGCCGGACGTCGGGCGCCCAGGCCCGCCACAGCGCCGCCGCGTCGTAGCCGAGGGCGGCGCCCCAGTCCTGCTGGAGCACCGTCACCGGCATCCGCAGGCGATTTCCCGCGGCCCGGTCGGCCTGATCGTGCTCGATGTCGACGCCTGCCGAGGCGCGGTAGTCGGCGACTATCGAGGGAATCGCGTGGCGGCAGGCCTCCATGTACGCGGCGCGGACGCCGGCGGGGATCGCCTGCGGGTCGCCGGTCCAGGTGTCGAGGAAGTGGCCGAAGAAGGCGTCCGGGTCGGCCGCGATCAGCCGCTCGGGCAGGCCGGGCGGCTGGGCCATCAGGTAGAGGTGGA
>NZ_JBFAMX010000803.1:0-3806 GCF_040659615.1 Nonomuraea sp. NPDC049784 | reverse complement strand
AGCGAAATACTCCTTCACCGCCGACACGAACATATCGATGTCCGCGCGCTTGACATCCATATGCGTGACGAGGCGTGATGCGTACAGCATCTGCGCCGGTCTACTTCGCGTCCGTCGGCGGCGGCCTGGCCGCCTCCCTCCTGGTGATCCTCACGGCGCTGCCGCTGCTCAGGCGTATGACCGCGCCCGACAACGCGCGTTTCGAATAGGAGTTGCGATGAAGCTCAAGCTGAAACCGGCCGTGCTGATCGCGCTGGCCCTGGTCGCCGCCGTCGTGGTGGCGGTGCGCACCGACGCGCCCGCCCAGGCGGACGACGGCCGCTACTCCGCCGAGATCCGGCGCACCGAGTACGGCCTCCCGCACGTGTCCGCCAAGGACTACGGCGGGCTCGGCTTCGGGTACGGCTATGCCTTCGCGCAGGACAACCTCTGCGTGCTGGCCTCATGGGTGGTGACGCTGCGGGGCGAGCGGTCCAGGTACTTCGGCCCCCAGGCGGAGTCCGACGACCCGGTCCGCCCGGTCGCCAACCTGGTCAGCGACGTCTACTACAAGAGCGTCGCCGAGTCCGGCGTCGTGCCGCGGCTGCTGGCCCAGCGAACGCCGCTGGGCCCGAGCGACGAGCTGCGCCGGCTCGTCGACGGCTACGTCGCCGGGTACAACCGCTACCTGGAGCAGACCGGGGTGGCGAACCTGCCGGATCCCACCTGCCGGGGCAAGGCCTGGGTGGGCCCCATCACCGCCACCGACCTCTGGAACAACGTCCTCGACCTCGACCGTATGGTCGGCATCGCCGGAATGAAGGAGTACGTCGTCGGAGAGGCCGAGGCCGAGGGGCCGGAGCGCAGGCCCGCCGCGGGCAGCAACGCCTGGGCGCTCGGCCGCCGGGCGACCCGCGACGGCCACGGCATGGTGCTGGCCGACCCGCACTTCCCCTGGAACGGGATCCGCCGCTTCTACCAGGTACAGCTGACCATCCCTGGCGTGCTCGACGTCTCCGGCGCCAGCCTGTACGGCACCCCGGTCGTCCAGATCGGCCACAACGCGACCGTGGCCTGGACCCATACGGTCTCCCACGCCCAGCGCTTCAACCTCTACCAGCTCGATCTCGTGGACCCCACCAGCTATCGGGTGGACGGCCGGGCCGAGCCGATGGGCCGCCAGGAGGTGCAGGTCACCCTGCAGGACGGCACCGTCATGGACCACACGCTCTACACCTCGCGCTACGGCCCGGTGCTGGCGGCCGGGCCCACCGACAAGGTCGCCTACGCGCTGGCCGACTCCAACGCCGCCAACCTGCGCTCGGCCGACGAGTGGCTGGCGATGGCCAGGGCGCGGAACCTCACCCAGCTGCGTGCGGCCCAGAGCACGTATCAGGGCATGCCGTTCGTCCATACGCTCGCCACCGACGTCAGTGGGACCGCCTACTTCGCCGACACCTCGATGGTCCCCCATGTCACCGACGCCCAGGCGGACCGCTGCGGCAAGCCCTCCCCCATTCCGGGCCTGGAGGAGTACGTCCTGGACGGCTCGACCTCCGCGTGCCTGTGGGGCAAGGACCGCGACGCCGTCGTGCCCGGCATCTTCGGGCCCGGCAACCAGCCGAAGCTGACCCGCGCCGACTACGTGGCCAACTCCAACAACACCTTCTGGATGACGAACCCATCGGCACCGCTGACCGGCTACCCGCGCGTGTGGGGCAAGGCGCGTACCGAGCTGGACCCGCGCCCCCGTGTCAGCCTGGACATGATCGCCCAGCGGCTCTCGGGAGCCGACGGGCTCGGCGATCCCGGCTTCACCTTGGAGACACTGCAGGCCACCACGCGGGGCAAGCGCAACTACACCTTCGAGCTCATGCGCCCGGACCTGCTGAAGTTGTGCCGTACCAGCCTCGAGCTGACCACGTCCGACGGCAAGCAGGTGAACGTGCGCGAGGCCTGCGGGACGCTGGCGAAATGGGACGGGCGCGCCACTCTGGACGGTCAGGGGGCCATCCTGTGGCGCGAGTTCTTCACCCGGCTCCAGCGTCCGACCAGGCCGGGAGACCCCGTGTTCAGCCCGTGGCGGGTGCCGTTCGAAGCCGCGCATCCGCTGACCACTCCTCGGGGGCTCAAGGGCGACGACCCGGTGGTGCGGCTGGCCCTGGCTGATGCCGTGCTCTACTTCCAGACCAACCGCATCCCCCTGACTCTCACCCCGGGCCAGGCGCAGCGCTACTCCTCGATCCCGATTCCCGGCTGCACCGAAGGGGAGGGCTGCTTCGACAGGGTTCGCATGCGCGGCCGGCTCGGCACGGACGGGCGCTACCCGGAGGTGGACACCGGTTCCACCTTCATGATGGCCGTCGAGCTCACCCGCGGCGGTCCCCGTACGCGCACCATCCTGACCTATTCGCTCTCCGCCAACCCCGACTCGCCCCACCACACCGACCAGACCGTCCTGTTCTCGCGCGGACAGTGGGTCACCGAGCGGTTCACCGAAGCCGAGATCGCCGCCGACCCGCGTCTGACGACGGCCAAGGTGCGCGGGTAAGTGCACGGCGGCCCTCTCAGGTGGGAAGCAGCCACGTGCGGAGGGCCGCCGTCAGGGTGACCGTGTCGGCGGGGCCCGGGCTGGACGCCCACGCGGCCGTCCCGTCCGGCCGGATGAGCACGGACGCCAGCGCGTTCTCGTCCGGCTTCGGCGGTCGCGCCTGATCGATCCAGCGGAGCAGGTGCCGCGCGAACTGAGCCGCGTTCTCTGGTCGCACGGACCCATGGACGCTGAAGTACGTGACGATCGGGCGCAGGATGGCGAGCACGCTGTGGGTGGGAGCCGGCCTCACCGAGGACGGCAGGGCGTTCCTGCATCACGCGCGCGCCCTCGTCGGCATCGCCGACCAGGCACTCGACGTGCTGCGCGGCCGGCGCCGCTCGCTCCGGGTCGACGTCCTGGACACCCGCGTACCGCGCCCAAGATCGCCGATCCATCCGTCCGAGTGCACCCGACGATCTACGTGACCTACCGAGCTCGGCGAACTGCGCACCCTCCGGGCGCCCGCGAGCGGCTGAAAGGCCTTCGAACAGCACGATCAGACAGACTTGCCCACAGTTCCCGTATGCTGTACGGTACGGCGTACGGTTTAAGGAAGGGCACATATGTATCAGCCGAGCAACGAAGAACTGAAGAGCATCGAGGCGTGGTTCGCCGAGTACGACGTGCTGGCCGAGGAGGGCGCGATCGAGAAGCTGGCCGACCTGGCGGTCTTCCCGATGAACCTGGCCACCGACGTGCCCGAAGGCTACGCGGCCGTACGGCAGTGGACGCGGGCGGAGTACATCGAGGCGATGAAGGACGCCATGGGCGGTGGCACGGCAGGACTGGGGCTCGAGTCGAAGAGAACGCCGCACTTCCTCAGCCGGAATCTCGTGGTCGTGGAGACCGAGGCGACGATGACGATCGAGGGCCGGCAGGAGAGCATGCACTACGCTGACCTGCTGGTTCGCACCGAGGACGGCTGGGCCTTCCAGACCATGGTCCAGGGCGGCTGGGGGTATGGCTGGCCGGCCGCGAAACGCGGCTGATCGATGATCGGTGGTGGCCGGCCCGGCTCAGGCTTGGACGCGATGCTCGTGCGCTGAGGGGATGGCGACGGGTCGATGATCAGCATTGTTCATCCAGGCGCAGGGCGGCGCCGTCAACCAGCGCGTGAAGCTGCTCGACGGCCGGCTCACCACCGGACCGAGAGCAGAGGGCGGCTCCACCGTCCGGGCGACGCTGCCGTGGACCTCGCCCTGTTCGTCGCGCTCTACGGCTGCGGCGCGCTGCG
>NZ_JBFAMX010000802.1:0-3816 GCF_040659615.1 Nonomuraea sp. NPDC049784 | reverse complement strand
CAAGCGGCACGTCACCCGCTACGGCAGCCTGGCCAGGGCCCGCGCCGCCGCGCTGCTGACGCTCGCGCTGCCCGGCTCGGTCTACGTCTACCAGGGCGAGGAGCTGGGTCTGCCGGAGGTGCTCGACCTGCCGGCCGGCGTGTGCCAGGACCCGCAGCGGCTGCGCGACCCCGACAGCGGCCGCGACGGCTGCCGCGTGCCGCTGCCCTGGACCCGTGAGTCCGGCTGGCTGAACCCGTGGCTGCCGATCCCGGCGGACTGGGCCGAGCTGAGCGTGGAGGCGCAGGAAGGGCTGCCCGGCTCGACGCTGGAGCTGTATCGGGCGGCGCTGCGGCTGCGGCGCACGTTCGACGGAGACCTGACCTGGCACGAGTCGCCGGAGGGCACGCTCGTGTTCTCCAGGGGAGAGCTTGTCTGCGCCGTCAACCTCACGGAAGCACCCGTGGACTTCGGGGTCGACGGGGAGCTCCTGCTCGCCTCGGATGTCCCTGGAGCAGGGGATTCGGCGGCCTGGTGGAAAGTAAAGTGTGTGGCATGAATGGTCACGCTCGCCTAGCCGACATCGCCGCCCAGGCCGGGGTGAGTGAGGCCACGGTCAGCCGGGTGCTCAACGGCAAGCCCGGCGTCTCGACCGCCACCCGCCAGGCGGTGATGGCCGCGCTCGACCTCATGGGCTACGAGCGCCCGCCCCGGCTGCGGCAGCGCAGCAACGGGCTCGTCGGCCTGGTGACGCCGGAGCTGGACAATCCGATCTTCCCCGCGTTCGCGCAGGCCATCGAGAAGGCGCTGACCCAGCACGGCTACACGCCCGTGCTCTGCACCCAGCTGCCCGGCGGCGCGCCGGAGGACGAGTTCACCGAGCTGCTGGTCGATCGCGGTGTGAGCGGCATCGTGTTCGTCTCGGGGCTGCACGCCGACACGACCGCGAGGATGGACCGCTACACCCGGCTGACCGACCGCGGACTGCCGATCGTGCTGGTCGACGGCTACAGCGAGCACATCGACGCGCCGTTCATCTCGCCCGACGACCGCCTGGCCGCCCGGCTGTCCGTGCAGCACCTGGTGGACCTCGGCCACGAGCGGATCGGGATCGCGCTGGGGCCGCGCAGGTTCGTGCCGGTGATCAGGAAGATCGAGGGCTACAAGCAGGCCATGGCCCAGCTGCTCGGCGCGACCGACGTCGACGAGCTGATCGCCCACTCGCTGTTCTCCGTCGAGGGCGGGCAGGCGGCCGCCGCGCAGCTGCTGGCCCGCGGCTGCACCGGCATCGTGTGCGCGAGTGACCTGATGGCGTTGGGCGCGATCCGCGCCTGCAGGGAGAAGGGGCTGTCCGTGCCGGGAGAGGTGTCCGTGGTGGGGTTCGACGACTCGCCGCTGATCGCGTTCACCGACCCGCCGCTGACCACCGTGCGCAAGCCGATCGGCGCGATGGCCTCGGCGGCCGTGCAGACGCTGCTCGAAGAGGTGAACGGCGCCCCCGCCAAGCACGTCGAGCTGATCTTCCAGCCGGAGCTGGTCGTCCGCGGCTCCACCGGCTCCGGCCCGCTGGTCAACCGGTGAAGCTCCCAGTGCTAGCGAAGTGAGGCCTTGAACCCGTGACGCATGACATCCTGGTCCTCGGCGGAGCCGGGGTCGACACGACGGTATACGTGCCCGAGCTGCCACTGCCGTACCAGGACACCTACCACGTCCCACCGGTCGTCGACCGGATCGGCAACACCGGCGCGGGCGTGGCACTGGGTTGCCACGCACTCGGGCTGGGCGTCGCCTTCGCCGACCTGATCGGCGACGACCCGCAGGGCGCGCTCGTCCGCCAGGCGCTGCGCGAGGTCGACTGCTCCTGGGGTCCGGCCGCGGCTGGCACCCGGCGCAGCGTCCTGCTCGTCGGCCCCGACGGCCGCCGCACCTCGCTCCACGACCCCAAGGTCACGCCTGACGAGCGCCTGCCGCGCGAGCTGTACGCGAACGTGCGCGCCCGGCACGTCCACGTGTCGATCATGGACTTCTGCCGCCACGTCTACCCCGACCTCGACGGCACGCCCATCTCCACCGACCTGCACGACTGGGACGGCCTCAACGACTACCACAAGGACTTCGCCTACGGGTCCGACCTGGTGTTCCTGTCGGCCACCGCACTCACGGACCCTGTGACGACGATGCGCGACATCCTCGCGCGCGGGCGCGCCCACACGGTCGTGTGCACCCGCGGGGCCGACGGCTGCCTCGTTCTGACGCGTGGCTGCGACGTGCGCGCCTTCCCGGCCGTGCCGCTGCCCGGGCCGGTGGCCGACAGCAACGGCGCGGGCGACGCGTTCGTCTCCGGCTTCCTGTACGGCACGGTGAAGGGCCGGTCGCTCGAGGAGTGCGTACGGCTGGGGTCGATCGCGGGGGCGCACGCCTGCACGGTCGCCGGCACCCACGAGTCGCCGATCGACGAGTCCCTGCTGCTGGCTAGGTTTTCGCGGTAGACGGCTGGTCCAGTTCCCGCCAGGCCCGGCAGACGAACGGCGGGATGGACGCGATCAGGTAGACGCTGGTGAACGCGTACAGGGTGGTCGTGAGGCCGGCCAGTTCGGTGAGCGAGCCGGCCAGCAGCCCGCCGAGCGGCATGGCCGCGTAGGCGGCGGCCGTCATGGCGCCCAGCGCCCGCGCTCTCAGGCGGGCGGGAATGCGGTCGAACTGGATCACGCCGAGAATGGGATTGATCGCGCCGGCCGCGAATCCGGAGAGAGCGGCCACGCCGAGCACCACGGGAAACGGCGCACCGAGCGCCAGCACCAGCACGCGCGGGACACCGGCGACGAGGAAGCACCATCCGTACGTCAGCCGCATGGGTAATCGTCCGCCGGCCGCGCCGTAGACGATGGTGCCGGCCACCGCGCCCGCCCCGAGCCCGCCGGTGAGCAGGCCGAACGCGCGGGGGTCGCCTACCACGTCGCGGGCGTACAACGCCAGCAGCACCTGCGTCACGCCCGTGTCGAGCATGTTGACGACCACGATCATCCCGGTGGCGCTCGTCTGCAGCCGGTCGCGCCAGAGGAACGTCAGCCCGTCGCGCAGGTCGCGTAGGTAGCCGCCGGATTCGCGTTCTCCTGCGTCGATGTGCGGGACTCCGCCGGAGATGAGCAGCGCGGAGAGGAGGAAGGTGACGCCGTCGACGATGAGGAGCGTGCTGGGCCCCGCCCAGAGGATGAGGATTCCGGCGAGCGGGGCGCCCACCATCGTCGCGCCGCGGCTGACCCCGTCGTACGCCGCCGTCGCGCGGCCGATGCGCACGCGCCCGAGCGCCGACAGGTCGGGCAGCATGGCCTTGCGTGCCGTCTCCCCCGGCGTGGCCACCAGCCATCGTACGAACAGGAGCAGCAGCAGGAGCGGATAGGAGAGCCCGGTCGTCAGCGCGGGGATGGCGAGCACGACGAGGCCGCTCGTCAGGTCGGACAGCACGCTCGCCCAGCGAAACCCCAGCCAGTCCACGAGCGTGCCACCGAACGCCGCGGATATGACGATCGGGAAGGTAGTGGCGAAGGCGGCCAGGCCCGTCAGCCCGGCGCTTCGGGTGCTCTCCAGGACGAACCACGGGACGGCGAGCATGGAGAGCACGTTTCCGGTGACGGAAAGGGCGTTGGCGGCCAGCAAGGTGATGAATGGACGCCTCACGCGCGATAGCCCCCGGCAACGTCTCCCGCTTCAGCGTTCCTCACGGTCGGCGTGCGGTCAAGGGAGGCGGATGGCGGTTCTAGAGTCGGACGCGTCGGATTCGCGGCCGCCTGCGCCGTGCACCCGGACGCGGGCGCGTGCGGCGCATCCCGCGGCCCG
>NZ_JBFAMX010000801.1:0-3819 GCF_040659615.1 Nonomuraea sp. NPDC049784 | reverse complement strand
CGCAGATCGGCGCGCCCGAGGCGTGGGCCGCCGGCTACGACGGCACCGGCACGACCGTGGCCGTGCTCGACACCGGCGTGGACGCCACGCACCCCGACCTCGCGGGCAAGGTCGCCGACCAGCGCGACTTCACCGGCCAGAGCGTCACGGGCGACCCCCACGGGCACGGCACCCACGTCGCCAGCACCATCGCGGGCACGGGCGCCGACGGTATCGGCAAGGGCGTCGCGCCCGGCGCGAGGCTGCTCAACGGCCGCGTGCTCGACGCCGACGGCTACGGGCAGCTGTCCTGGATCATCGACGGCATGGAGTGGGCGGCCGGCGAGAAGCACGCCGAGATCGTCAACATGAGCCTCGGCAGCCGCGACCCGGGCGGCCCGCTCACCTCCGCCTTGACGCGGCTCAGCCGGCAGTACGGCACGCTGTTCGTGGTGGCGGCCGGCAACGACGGCTGCGACCAGTGCGTGGGCGCCCCTGGCGACGCCCCCGAGGCACTGACCGTCGGCGCCGTGGACAAACAGGACAAGCTTGCCCCCTTCTCCAGCAGGGGACCGATCATCGCCGACCTGGCCGTCAAGCCCGACGTCACCGCCCCAGGTGTGGACATCACGGCCGCCAAGACAGGCGGCGGCAGCCTCACTCTCTCCGGCACCTCGATGGCGACCCCGCACGTGGCGGGCGCGGCCGCGCTGCTGCGGCAGGCCCGCCAGGGGATCATCGGCAACGAGCTGAAGTCGCTGCTCATGGCCGGCGCCAAGCCGGGCCAGGGCATCGCCGTGGACGCCCAGGGCGCGGGCCGCATCGACGTGGCCGCCGCGCTCAAGGACACGGTCGTGGCCTCGACGGGCTCGGCCGGCTTCGGCAAGCTCACCACGGGCGAGCAGAAGAGCCTCACCGTCGGCTACCACAACCTCGGCCAGGCCCCCGCCGAGCTGAGCCTGTCGACCGGTGACGCGTTCACCGTCGAGCCGTCGAAGCTCACCGTGCCCGCCGGAGGGACGGCCGAGGTGAAGGTCACGGCCAAGGCGGACAAGGCCGGGCTGCTGCGCCAGGAGTTGACCGCTGCCGTCGCGGGCGCCGGCACGGTGCGCACGCTGCTGACGGGCAGCGTCGACGAGAAGCGGGTCGAGCTACGCGTACGCGGCATCGCCAGGGACGGCCGCACCGGCCGCGGCGGCTTCACCGTGCTCAACCTGGACGAAGGCACCCTGGTCGGCCGTCTCCTGCCCGGCGACCCGTCCCAGCCCTGCACCGACCAGAAGTACGGCACCGGCACCTGCCTGCTGGTCAAGCCCGGCACCTACTCCGTGCTCGGCCACATCTTCACCATGCCCGCCACGCAGGACAGCACCACGTCGGGCAAGCCGCTCAACGAGAGCCTGGTCGGCGACCCGGAAATGGAGATCACCGAGAACACCGAGGTCGTGCTGGACGCCCGCAAGGCCGTGGAGGTCAAGGTCGAGACACCCGACCACAAGACCAAGCGGAACACCGGGGCCGCCGCCGCCCTCATGTGGTACCGCTCGAGCAAGACGGGCACCGCGCTGCGCGGCGGCACCACGATCTCGCCCGGCGGGCAGATCGAGGAGCGGCTGTTCGTCCAGCCCACCAGGAAGGTCACCAAGGGCACCTTCACCGTCGCCACCCGCTGGCGGCTGACCGCCCCCGAGATCACCCTCTCCACGCCCGGCCTTAGCCTCGACCCGCAGTACGTCGACCCTGTCCAGTTCAGCGACTTCTCCACCGAGTACCCGCGCCTGGACGGCACCCGGCTCCTCATGGCCGTGGACGCGGGCCGGGGCAGCGCCGACGAGATCAAGGCCCACGACCTGCGCGGCAAGCTCGCCGTCATCCGGCGCACCGACGGCGTGCCCGTCTCCGCCCAGGCCAACGCGGCCGCGGCCGCCGGGGCGAAGATGGTCGCCGTCTACAGCGACCAGCCGGGCGCCGACGTCACCACCGGCGGCAACATGGTCAAGCTCGCCGTCCCGACCGTGCGGCTGACGCACGAGGAGGGGCTGAAGCTGGTCGAGCGGCTGCGCCGCCTGCCGGTGCCGATCCTGGCCACCGGCATCGTCGCCAGCCCGTACGTCTACGACCTGTACCTGCGCGAGAAGGGCCGGGTACGCGACTCGCTCACGTACACGGTGAGGTCGAAGTCGCTGGCCAGGATCGAGACCGGCTACCACAGCCAGCTGTCCGACGACGTGACGGTGAACGAGGCCAGGTTCGTCTTCGAGCCGTGGGACACCTCGTCCATCTCCACGAACCACCCCATGGCCAAGACGCCGCGCACCCGTACCGACTACGTCACACCGGACCCCGAGCTGCGGTGGAGCACGTCGGCGGGCACCCCCGAGCGGTCCTACAACAACATGTGGCCGCACCCGGACACGCCGCGCATCTCGATGTCGTCGCCGGAGTTCCGCCCGTACGAGGTGGGGGAGCGGGTCAGCCGGACGCTGTTCAAGCAGCCTCTGCTGCCGGGGATCAACCCTCGCAACCCCGTGCGCAGGGAGGGCGACCGGCTGCGCGTCTCGATGCAGGGGTTCGTGGACGCCGACCGGAACTACGGCGACGCCTACACCAGCCAGTTCGAGCACGGCCTGAAGACCGACTTCCGGCTGTACCAGGGCGACACGCTGCTATGGCAGACGAACTACCTGCCCTCGGGCTCCGGGGTGCTCTCGCCGGAGAAGGCCACGTACCGGATCGAGTACGCCGTCGCCAACGAGGCCGAGTGGGCGAAGCTGTCCACCCGCACGAAGGCGGTGTGGACGTTCGGCTCGGAGCGGGCCGCGGGCACGACGGTGGTGCCGCTGCTGCTGGCCTCGTTCGACGCGCCCGTGGACCTGAAGAACCAGGCCGGCTCGCGCAGGCTCGGCCTGTCCCTCTACCACCAGGAGGGCGCGGAGCAGAGCGCGGTCAAGGACGTCTCGCTGGAGGTGTCGTACGACGACGGCGCCACCTGGACGAAGGCCCGCCTGCGTGACAAGGGCGAGCGGGCCTACGAGACCACGCTCGACCGCTCGCCGTCCGGATTCGTGTCGCTGCGGCTGAAAGCCTCCGACGTCAACGGCAACACCCTGTCGCAGGAGGTGATCCGCGCTTACGCGGTGCGCTGAACGCCGTGCATGAGGGTGTCGAGCACCCTCGTGGCCAGCGCGTCGGGATCGAAGCCTGGGGGAGAGCCGTGCGCGGCCTCCCCCAGCAGCGCGAGATAGGCCTGCCGCGCCCAGACGATGTCGGCGTCCGGTCCGAGCAACTTCCCGAACACCGACTCGCACTGCTCCATCACCTCGGCCCGCACCGCCTGCGCCTCATGGCTGAGCGGCACCTGCCGGGCCAAGGTGAACCGCCAGCCTGGCTTGATCTGCAGGATGTTGGCCGTGGCCTGGTGCAGCGCCACCATGGCGGGCGCGGTGTGCGGGCGAGCGGCGTGCACGGCCTCCTGGATCTCCCGCCACGCGGCCACCTCCATGGCCTCGATCAGCGCCTCCCGGCTGGCGAACCTGCGGTGGATGGTGGCCCTGGCCACGCCCGCGGTCTCGGCGATCTGCTCCATCGTGGCCACCGGGTTGGCGCTGAGCACCTCTTCCGCCGCCGCCATGATCGCCCGCATGCTGCGCTCGGCGTCGGCCCGCAGTCTTCCCATGGAGGAGACGTTACAGCCTAAAACTGAGACTATTTGCCGCAGATATGTTGGGATCTGCTACTTTTTAAAGCATGACACATGCTCTTGTCACCGGAGCCTCCTCCGGGATCGGCGCGGAGTTCGCGCGCCGGCTGGCCGCCCGCGGGCACGACCTGGTGCTGGTC
>NZ_JBFAMX010000800.1:0-3819 GCF_040659615.1 Nonomuraea sp. NPDC049784 | reverse complement strand
CGCCACGCGCGGCCAGCCGTCCTCCCAGACCACGCGCTGCAGCGCGGTCTCACGCCCGAGCACGCACCTGCGGTTGTGGTACGGCCGGGCCACGAGGTGAGCGACGTACCACTCCCCCGTCTGCGTCTGCACCAGGCAGCCGTGTCCCGCTTTCTGCAGCTCCAGGCTCGGGTCGTGCCGCGAGGTGAGCATCGGCCCCGCCGGATCCTCCTCGTACGGCCCGGCCAGCGACCGGGACCGCAGCACCGTGACGCCGTGCTCATAACCGGTGCCGCCCTCGGCTGCCATCAAGTAGTACCAGCCGTCGATCTTGTAAATGTGCGGGCCTTCGGTGATGTTGCGGTTGGGCAGGATCAGCTCGGGTTTACCGCCATCCAGCGGTTGCAGCTCGATCCCCGCGAACCCGCGTCCCGGCCGGGAGTCGAAGACCATGTTGAGCAGCCAGCTCCGGCCGTCCTCGTGGTAGAGGGCGGCGTCGAAGCCGCGGCCGGGCAGCCGTACCGGGTCGGACCACGGCCCTTCGATCGAAGGCGCGGTGATCAGGTAGTTGGCGATGTCCTTGTACCCGAGCGTGTAGTTGTCCATCACGCCGTAGACGAGGTGGAACAGCCCGTCGTGGTAGGTCAGGTCGGGCGCCCAGACGCCGCCGGAGTCGGGCACGCCGGACAGGTCGAGCAGCCTGCGCTCGGTCAGGATGCCGCCCAGCGGACGCCAGTTCACCAGGTCGCGTGAGTGGTGGACGCGCACGCCCGGATACCACTCGAAGGTGGACGTGGCCAGGTAGTAGTCCTCCCCCACCCGCACAATCGACGGGTCCGGGTGGAAACCGGGCAGGACGGGATTGCGGATCATGCGATCTCCACACTCTTTCCAGCAGGCAGCTCGACTTCTCGGTGCAGTCCCGAGGCACGGTGGATCACCGTGACGATCTGATCGACAGGTGAGGTGAGCCTGGCGCGCACGCCGTCGCCCCAGGTCAGCTCCTCGACCGTCACCCGGCCCCGGCAGCGGACACCTCTCACGCGGCCCTGCTCGAAGGCCGATGGCAGCGCGGGCAGCAGCTCGACGATCCCCGGCCGCGAGTAGACCAGCAGCTCCAGGAAGACGCCCGGCAGGGTGATGGCCGCGTCGGCGTTGTAGACCTCGCGGCCGGGGTTGTGTGAGCTCATCAACGAGTCGAAGAACATCCCATTGTCCAGAATTTTCCGGACATTCACCCAGGCCAGCTCCCCGTCCTTCAGCCGCGCCGCCGCCAGCGCCCGATGCAGGCTCCCGTGCGCCGACAGGTTCTCATCGCCCCTGAGCAGCAGGGCTTCCCGGGCGGCCGCCGCCAGCTCCGGCGTGTCGTCGGGGTTGATCTCGTGCAGCGGCCAGACCGGGTACAGGTGGCTGACGTGCCGATGATCTTCGTACGGCTCCACGTCCGCGATCCACTCGGCCAGCGCACCCCTCTCGTCGATCTTGTACGGCGGAAGCCGCTTGCTCGTCGGGGAGTCGCCGAGCGCGTGCCTGGCCGCCGCGACGTCCATGGTGGCGTTGACGCAGGCGAACGGCCCGCCGCCCGGCCCGGCCTCGGGCGAGAACGACGGCACCACGCTCCCGTCCGTCCCGGCGAGGAAGTCCTCCCAGAACAGGCGGCACTCCGCCAGCCACTCTTCCAGCTCGGGGATCGGCTCGCCGGTCGTCTCGGCGTGCTCGACCAGCGGATACAGCAGCCAGTCCGCCCCGGCCAGCCACATCGTCCATGGCCAGTCGGCGTTCAGGTGGAACAGGTGGCCATTCTCTCCGTCCGTGCGGCTCGGCGCGAGGATGCCCCTGACGCCGTAGACCTCTCTGGCATTGGTGCGCCAGTGGTCGATCTGGCCTCGGATGAGGTTCGCGTACCCGTCGATCAACTCCGGCATCGCGCCGATGTTGACGCCCGACATCTGGAGGTTGAGGTTGGCGTCGGTGGTGAAGTCGCCCGACCAGGCCGCACCCCACTCCCCCAGCCACAGGCCGGTCAGCCGCGGCGGGAGGATGCCGCCGGAGCTGAGCAGGAGGTAGCGGCCCGCGTGGAACAGCCGCTCCACCAGCGCGGCACCGGCCAGTTCGCCGACCGGCCTGGCCCGCTCGTCCGAGGTGGCGCCCAGATCGAGGGTGACGCGCTCGTAGAGCGGGCGGTGCCGGGCGACGTGCCTCCGCAACAGGCCGTCGTACCCCGGCGCGGCCAGATCTCGCAGTTCAGCGGCCTCAAGCGGCGCGGTCCCGCTTTCCTCGTGCCGGGCCACCTTCGTCAGCAGCAGCACCTCGGACGCGCCCGTCACGGTCACCGTGTCGCCCTCCACCGCGACGGTCCCGCCGCGTGGCCGGACGAGGGTGAGCCCCTCGAAGCCGGAGGCGCCCCGGCCCTCGGGCGGGTAGGTGCCGCGGATCCGCAGGAAGACCTGGCCGTCCTGCTCGCCGGCCGCCGTCTCGTAGCGGACCGTCTCCGGCCTGCCGGGCAGGTCGCCGGTCAGGCGGAGGGTGACGTCGCCGGTGAGGCGCTGGACGACGACCGAATCGGCGCGGGACACGAAGGCCCGGTGCGACTCCCCCGGACCCGTGGTGACCTCGCCGGTGGTGAAGTCGGTGGTGCGGCGATACTCCCCGGCCACGGCCGGACGTGAGATCACCAGCTCCCAGCCCGGGTGGAACGGCTGGGTCCACTCCAGACTCCGGCCGCCGGCCGCCAGCGCCTGGGCCTCGACCGGCCGCCCGGCCAGCAGGAGGGAACGGATCTCGGCCAGCAGGTGCGCGGTGGCGGGCGGGCGGCGGTCGCGGGTGCCGTTGGGCAGCACGAACCGGTGGTGATCGACCACCACCCGCTCCTCCCGCGGCCCGCCGTACACCATGATCCCGACCTCGCCGTTGCCGGAGAGGAACGCGTCCTCCCAGGTGAGCGCGGGCGACAGGTCGAGCAAGGAGTGCATCAGTCCTCCAAGTAGAGCACCACTGTGCTGAGCGGTCCGACCTCGATCGGGCGGCCGAGGGGAACGCGGCGGCCGGTGACGAGATTACGGGCGTGGCCGGAGCCGGTCACATGCAGGGTGCGGGCGCGGTCTTCCGAGGTGTTCATGCCGATGAGGTACCGGCCGTAGGAGCAGCGGTAGAACTGCGCCTTGCCGACGAAGAGCTTCTCGACACCGGGGAAGTCCACGCCGAGTGCCGGGTCGGGCACATCGGCGGGGTGCGGGCCGACCTTGAGGACCTCGCCGGCGAATGCCTGGTGCAGTCCGGGCCCGGGAGGCGGGAAGCCGCCGGGCGGGATGTGGGAGGCGGCGGGGTCGTTGATGGCGAAGGAGAAGCAGACCCAGTCGGCCTCGGTCCAGGTGTCGCCGGTGGGCGTGACCTGGCACTGCTGCCGGACGGTGGCGACCCGGTGGGTGTCCGGGGTGATGTGGTGGACGCGGGCCAGGTTGTTGACGGCCTGCCGGGCGCGCCAGTAGAGGGAGGCGTACAGGATCTCCTTGCCGTTCTTGATCGCGACGACGCCGTTCTCCTCGTCGGAGAAGACGAAGCCGGGGGCGTCCCAGTCCATGGGGAACAGCTTCCCCGTCGCGGGCAGCGCCTGGAAGGCGGGCCAGTCGCGCTGGACGAGACGCAGGGCGTTGAGCCCGACCCGTGACCAGGTGTTGGTGAGCAGCAGATCGAGGTGGCCGAAGAACTGGTTGTCGGCGATCATGCGCTGGGCGTGTCCGGCGATCGAGGGGTCGCCGAGCACGGCCGCGGCCATGACGGGGTGGCCGTCCCAGGCCAGGCGCTGGAGCCGCGACTGGTCGGCCTCGCTCGCGGCGCGGC
>NZ_JBFAMX010000799.1:0-3824 GCF_040659615.1 Nonomuraea sp. NPDC049784 | reverse complement strand
CCCGACTCGACCAGGGCCGACACGAACCTGGCCGAGTCCTCGGGCGCGTGCCACCACATCAGCCCGGACAGCACCAGCTCGCCGCCGACCAGGTAGCGCCCTGGCTCGGGCAGGTCCGTGATGTGCACGGTGTGGAACTCGCGCGAGGCGTCGCCGGCGAGCAGGGTCAGGCCCAGGTCGTCGATGGCCAGCAGGTCAGAGATGTGCACTTGTAGGAATATACAAGGCTGTGCGGCCAACCGCTGACCGGGATTTCACGCGACGCGCATGGAGGCGGCCGGACGGCGGTGCTCTACTCGGAGAATGACGGAGACGGCGTACACCACCCTTCACGGCGTCGGAGAGAGCGCCCGGCGGCCTGACGCGACGCTGAAGGTGACCGGCGAGTTCGCCTACGCCTCCGACCTGTGGCTGGACGGCATGGTCTGGGGCGCGACGCTGCGCAGCCCGCATCCGTCGGCGTGGATCCGCTCGATCGACGTAGGTCCCGCGCTGAGGATCCCGGGCGTGCTCACCGTGCTGACGCACGAGGACGTGCCGGGCGCGAAGTTCTACGGGCTGGAGCACAAGGACCAGCCGGTGCTGGCCATCGACCAGGTGCGCTACCAGGGCGAGCCGGTGGCGCTGGTGGCCGCGGACCACCCGGAGACGGCCCGCAGGGCGGCCGAGGCCATCGTGGTCGAGTACGAGCCCCGCGAGGCCGTGACAGACCCCCGCAAGTCCCAGCATTTCGTGAGGCATCAGCCGGTGCGGCGGGGCGACACATTCGAGGCCGAGGTCGTCGTCACCGGCGAGTACGAGGTCGGCATGCAGGACCAGGCCTTCCTCGGCCCCGAGTCGGGCCTGGCGGTCCCGGCCGAGGACGGCGGCGTGGACCTCTACATCGCCACCCAGTGGCTGCACGTGGACCGCGACCAGCTCGCCCCCTGCCTCGGCCTGCCCCCGGACAAGGTGCGCCTGACATTGTCGGGCGTCGGCGGCGCGTTCGGCGCCCGCGAGGACCTGTCGATGCAGGCACACGCCTGCATGCTGGCGCTGCGGCTGAACCGGCCCGTGAAGATCGTGTACGGCCGTGAGGAGTCGTTCTTCGGCCACGTGCACCGCCACCCGGCCTGGATGCGCTACGAGCACGGCGCGACCCGCGACGGCAAGCTGGTCTACGTCAAGGCCGACATCCTGCTGGACGGCGGCGCGTACTGCTCTTCGTCCCCCGCCGTGGTCGGCAACGCCGCGTCGCTCGGCGTGGGCCCGTACGAGGTGGAGAACGTGCGGGTGGACGCCACCGGCGTCTACACCAACAACCCGCCGTGCGGCGCGATGCGCGGCTTCGGCGCGGTCCAGGCGTGCTTCGCCTACGAGTCGCAGATGGACAGGCTGGCCGAGGCGTGCGGCCTGTCACCGGTCGAGATCCGGGTGCGCAACGCCGTCTCCCAGGGCTCCCACCTCATCACCGGCCAGGTGATCGACTCCCCCGCCCCGCTCGCCGAGATGCTGCGCGAACTGGAGGCGATGCCGCTGCCTGGGCCGCTACCCTCCGCGGTTTCGGAGGACCTGCGGTCCATGCCGGGCGGCGTCTCCCAGACGACGCACGGCGAGTCCGTGCGCCGCGGCGTCGGCTACGGCGTCGGCATCAAGAACATCTGCTTCTCCGAGGGCTTCGACGACTACTCCACGGCCAGGGTGCGCGCCGAGCTGATCGGCGGCGAGCCGCACGTCACCGTGCACACGGCGGCCGCCGAGGTGGGCCAGGGCCTGGTGACGATCCAGGCGCAGATCGCCCGCACCGAGCTGGGCATCGCGAACGTGACCGTGGCCGCCGCCGACACCTCGGTCGGCTCGGCCGGCTCCTCGTCGGCCTCACGCCAGTCGTACGTGACCGGCGGCGCGGTGAAGGCCGCCTGCGAGGCCGTACGGGAACGATTCAACGGACTGTCGCCGGAGGAGGCCCTCGAGAAGTTCGGGCCCATCGAGGAGACGCGCGAGTACCGGCACCGCCCCACGTACCCGATGGACCCGCGCACCGGCCAGGGCGACTCCCACACCCAGCTCGCCCTCTGCGTGCACCGGGCCGTCGTGGACGTGGACGTGGAGCTGGGCCTGGTCAAGGTGGTCGAGCTGGCGGCCGTCCAGGACGTGGGCCGGATCCTGAACCCGCAGGCCCTGGAGGGTCAGATCCAGGGCGGCTCAGCGCAGGGGCTCGGGCTGGCGCTCATGGAGGAGATCCAGATCCGTGACGGCAGGCTGCTGAACCCGTCGTTCACCGACTACCTCATCCCCACCATCCTCGACATGCCGCCGATGCACATGAAGATCCTGGAAAATCCGGATCCGGCGGCGCCTTACGGACTGCGCGGCGCGGGCGAGCCGCCGACCCTCTCCTCCACCCCCGCCATCGCCGCCGCCGTCCGCGCGGCGACCGGGCTGCGGTTGACTCGCGTTCCGATTAGGCCGGAAGATATCGCGTTGTTCGACTGACGTTCCGCAATGGGGGGTATCCGATGGCAAGCGCACGTGAAGCGGCCGAGACTGAGTTCAGGCGGTTCGACACCGACGGCGACGGCCTGCTGACCGCCGCCGAGATCCGCCAGGCCAACGAGGCGCTGGGCGGGCTGGGCGCTTCCGAGAGCGAGATCGAGGCGTTCATCAAGTCCGCCGACAGCGACGGCGACGGGACGATCGGGCTCGAGGAGTTCGTCGGCCTGGTCGGCCACGGGCGCCACGAGAAGGCGTGATCTCGTCCCCCGCAGGGTAACTAGCCAGCATTCCCCCTGATCATGATGAAGGGGGACGGCGGGTGCTCGATCGATTCTTCGAGCTCACCGGGCGGGGGACCACCGTCGGCCGCGAGGTGCGTGGCGGGCTGACCACGTTCGTGGCCATGGCCTACATCATCTTGCTCAACCCCATCATCCTGGCCGGCGCCAAGGACGTCACGGGCGCCCGGCTCTCCATCGCCCAGCTGACCACCTCCACCGCGCTGGCCGCGGCCGTCTCCACGCTGCTGATGGCCTTCATCGGCAACGCCCCCTTCGGCCTGGCCGCCGGGCTCGGGCTCAACGCCGTCGTCGCCTATCAGGCCGCGCCCCACATGACGTGGGCCCAGGCCATGGGCCTGGTGGTGCTGGAGGGCCTCGTCATCATCGTGCTGGCCGTGACAGGGCTGCGCACGCTCATCATGAACGCGATCCCGCTGGCGCTCAAACACGCGATCAGCGTGGGGATCGGGCTGTTCATCGCGCTGATCGGCCTGGTGGACGCCGGGTTCGTGGCGCGGGGCACGGGCACGCCCGTGCAGCTCGGCGCCACGGGCCACCTCACGGGCTGGCCGGTCGCGGTGTTCTCCTTCGGCCTGCTCCTGATGATCGCCCTGTACGTGCGCAGGACCCCGGCCGCGATCCTGATCAGCATCATCGTGACGGCCGGCCTGGCGATCCTGGTCAACTCGCTGGCCAGGGTCCCGCGCGGGTCGTGGGGCGTGGTCACGCCACACGTGCCGGAGCGCCTGGTCTCGGCGCCGGACTTCGGGCTGGCCGGCGCGTTCGACCTGTTCGGCGGGTTCGCCAGGGCTGGGGCGCTGACGGCGGCCGTGGTGCTGTTCACGCTGGTGCTATCGGGGTTCTTCGACGCGATGGGCACGATCATCGGCGTGAGCGACGAGGCCGGGTTCGTGGACGAGCGGGGACAGGTGCCCCGGCTGGGCCGGATCCTGACCGTGGACGGCGTGGGGGGCATGGTGGGCGGCTCTCTGAGCTGGACCAAGCACCAGGTGGCCGAGGTGACCTCGCTGGGCCTGGTCCAGATGACGCGTAAGCGGGTCGGACAGG
>NZ_JBFAMX010000798.1:0-3834 GCF_040659615.1 Nonomuraea sp. NPDC049784 | reverse complement strand
TCCGTGTTCACCGGCAGCGACATCCGGGCCCGCCGGGTAGGACGCGACCTCCACTTCGGTGGAATCTGGATCAACACCTGGGGCGTGCTCTCCGAACACTTCGAGCAAGGCGGCATGCATGGCTACATGCCGCCGCTCTCCGACACCCCTGCGCCCGGTGGTCTGGCCTGTGCGCCATGGAGGATGAAGTCGGCCACCCGCTCGAGGAAGTCGTCGTCCAGCGGGTGGCCGAGCATGAGCCAGTGGAAGTAGAGCGGCCCAGAGATCATCTCCAGCAGGAAGTCCGGGTCGGTGTCGGCGGGTAGTTCGCCGCGTTCGATGGCGCGCTCGAAGATGACTCCTGAGACCTTGAACCGGGCCGGCCAGAACCTGTCGAGGAGTTCGTACAGGTCGGCGTTCGCGGCGGTGCGCGGGCCGGCTTCGCGCTGCAGCGCGATGACCCAGGGGACGTTGAGGCCGAGCCGGATCTCTTTGAGCAGCTCGATGAGATCCCCGCGCAGGCTGCCGGTGTCGGCGGGCGGCACCAACTGACCACGGCGCTCAATGAGGGCGGTGGACACCAGGCCGACCTTGTTGCCCCAGCGGCGGTAGATCGTCGTCTTGTTGACACCCGCGCGCTCGGCCACCGCATCGACGCGCAGCGCGGCGTAGCCGACCTCGCTCAACTCCGCAATGGTGGCATCGATGACGGCTTCGCGCACGCGCGCCGTCCGGCCGCCCGGCCGAACCGTGGCGGCATCGGCGTGCAGATGCTGAACGTCTTGCAGCGGTTCTCCTGCCATACGGCCAGGTTAGAGCGACGCCAATCCTAGATACAACTTCTGGGTGCATTAAGCCGGGAATTAAGTCAACAGCAAGTTGCGTTAAGAGCGAGCAGAACCTAGAGTCCTAAATGCAACAACTCGTTGTATCAAGGTCCGTTTCGAAGGAGAACCGCCATGATCTACCACCAGATCCGCATCGCCCTGAAGCCCGACGCTCCCGAAGACCAGGTCCAGCACGCACTCGACCTGTTGCGCAAGCTCGGCGACAAGCTCGACGCCGTCGAGTTCTTCACGGTCGGCCGTGACTTCGGCGGTGAGTTCCACTACGGCGCCATGTACGCCCTCAAGGACATCGACGCCTACCGCACCTACATGTACGAGCCGCTGCACCTCCAGATCGACGCGATCGGTCTGCCGCTCGCGGCCAACATGGTCTCACTGGACCTCACCGACGACCCTGACCCCGAGATCGGCGACAAGATCGCCCAGGTGCACAGCGACCGGTTCACCGACCACCCTGAACTCCTCGACTTGATCGAGAACCTCGGCTCCTACGAGGGCAGCGGCGTCCCCGACAACGACTCCAAGCCCGCATGAGCCGGCGCCGCTCGGAGACAGCCGCCACCGTCTCCCGCCGTGCCTGACCCTCAAGGACAACCCATGAGATCCCCGTCCACGCTCGCCTACGGAGGTCGGTCGGAGCCCGGAAACTCACCTGCCCTCGGCGCCAAGACGGCGCGGGAAGCCTCGGTAGTCCGTGCGCACCTATTCCTCAACGAGGCGTCCCTTGTCATCGAACCGGAAGATGTTCAGAAGGTTGAGCAAAGCGCATCCGCTCAGTACGCCGCGCCTGCGCCGCGTGCCGATTCGCGCACGGCGGACGCATGTAAGTAGGCGTAGCGTCCGGATGAGTGAGGTCGGGGCATGGCCACGGGCCGGCACCGACGAAAGCCTGCCGCTGTCGCTCACGGACGGACGCGTGAACGCGGTTGCCGCCGCTGATCCGCGGCTGCGCGAGACCGCGGCTGAAGTGAGGGCGACTTAGCCGGCACACGCAGCACACCAAGGAGAACCCATGCCGAGTAACACCCCCGTGATCACGGTCAGTGACGCAGAACTGAACGAGCTCCGCGCCCGGTTGAAGGCCACGCGATGGCCCCAGCCCTGGCCGGTGAACGGCTGGCAGGCCGGTACCGACACCGTGGAACTGCGCCGCCTCGTCGCGTACTGGGCCTCCGGTTACGACTGGCGAACCCACGAAGCCGCCATCAACGCCCTCCCGTCACATCTGGCGGACCTCGACGGAACCCCGGTGCACTACCTTCGCTTCGACGGCGAGCACCCGGACGCGCTGCCGATCATCCTCACGCACGGCTGGCCCAGCTCCTTCCTCGAGCTCATCCCCCTCGCCGACCGGTTGGCCACCCCATCCCGGTACGGAGGAGCAGCCGAGGACGCCTTCACCGTGATCGTTCCCTCACTGCCCGGATTCGCTTTCTCACCCCAGCGGCCCACGCTCACAGATGCGGTGCAGACTCACGACCTCTGGCACCGGCTGATGCGCGACGAACTCGGCTTCGAGCGGTACGCCGCGCACGGCGGAGACCTGGGCGCCGGCGTCACCTCACGGCTCGCCGAGGCCCACCCCGAGGCGCTGGCCGGCATCCACCTGCTGGCCGTGGCAGCCCCGGCCGACTACGACCCGGACGGCCTCACCCCGCAGGAGCAGGCCCACCTCGCCGCCGTGGCGGCCTGGCAGTCGCAGGAAGGCGGGTACCAGCACCAGCAGAGCACCCGTCCCCTCACCCTGGCCCACGGCCTGGCCGACTCGCCCGCCGGCCTGCTCGCCTGGATCGTCGAGAAGTACCGCGCGTGGAGCGACTGCGGAGGCGACCTGTCCTCGCATTTCAGCGACGACTTCATCCTCACCCAGGCCTCCCTCTACTGGTTCACCGGCACGATCTCCACCTCCTTCAGGCCTTACTACGAGTACGCCCACGGCCTGACCAGACGCGTGGAGCGGGTGAGCGTGCCCACAGCCCTCGCCGTGTTCCCCGCCGACCTGAGCCGGCCCCCACGAAGCTGGGCCGAGCGCACCTACAACCTCACGCGCTACACGCTCATGCCCCGCGGCGGACACTTCGCCGCCCACGAAGAACCCGACCTGCTGGCCCACGACATCATCGAGTTCTTCCGCGCCCAACGTCCCTCTCTCCTTTCAGCCCCTCGATTCGATGCCTGAACCCGCCGGCCAGGCCAAGGGCGTCTCCGCACCGCGGCCAGTACCCACTTGCCACCGGAGGTCGCGCCGAGCGCGACCTCAGCAGCGCGAACAGGTCCAGCGCGTCGTCGATCGCCGCCGCATCAAGGCAGCGTGCCGTTCGCAATCCCTGGGAGATCTCGAGCAGCGAAGTGTTGATTCGGTACAGCGTGGAGGTTCCGTTGCTCTAGTGCGTCGCGACTCGGAAGGGGCTTCGCTCATTTTCGGTCGGATGGGGTGCGCGCCGGCACGCCGAATTCATTAGATGAATGATCCGCGCATTGAATGGGTTGATTTCTCGTTTTACGCCGCAGCAAATATGCGAAAGTACAGCCTGCTGTACCCGTGGTGGATAGCGGGCGGTATCGTCACGACTCGTGGCCCTTTCATAGTTTCGGGAGAGCAACATGGTGAAGCGCCCTGGTGCGTCCGGTTAAATTCTTGGCTGACTAGCCGAACCAGATGGATGGTTCGCTGACGATCCGACCGGCGTGTCCGAGAGGTCGGACCGGCACTTGACAGCGGTATCTGCCGGGTGTTCGGAGAGGGATTAGGGATATGTCATCGGGGAGTAGCAATAAGTCCGGGTTGCTGGGATCGCGCCTGGAAGCGGCGCGCGAGCTGGCGTTTGTGGGGCGGGAGGAAGAGATCGCGGTTTTCAACGCGGCGTTGTACGGCGGCGGCTACAGCGTTCTGTACGTGCACGGTCCCGGCGGTATCGGGAAGTCGGCCTTGTTGCGGCGGTTCGCGCACGTGGCCGCGGTGGCGGGGCGGTCGGTGTCGGCGGTGGACGGGCGCACGTTGGAGCCG
>NZ_JBFAMX010000797.1:0-3851 GCF_040659615.1 Nonomuraea sp. NPDC049784 | reverse complement strand
TCCGTGCCGCTCGGCGAACGCGCGGGCCGGCCCCGTGGGATAGCGGTCGGACGACAGGAAGGTCAGGGTTTCCGGGTCCGCCTTGGTCAGCGCGGGCGGCAGGCGCCGTACCAGTGACACGGGGACCCTCAACCGCGGGACCTTGACCCGGTAGTGGTGCCCCACGAGCGAGAGGAGGTCCGGCAGCGGCGGGGTGCCGTCGTCCAGGATCCAGAACGCGGCCCGCGCCGCCTCCGGGTCCTCGGGAAGCAGTGTCATGAAGCGCGCCAAGTAGTCCACGGCAACCACGGGGACGAACGTCTCAGCGCTCCCCGGCAGAGCCGCGAGCGAACCTCGCCAGAGGTCGCTCAGGTTCGAGGCGAGCCCGATCTGCTGGTCGGACTCGCCACTCGTGCTGTCCCCGATCACGCTGGAGGGGTTGACGATGGACCAGGGCACGCCCAGCCGGTCGGCGGTGGCCTGGAAGACCGCGTCGGACTCGACCTTGGACGCCTCATAGGGGCCGAGGCGCTGGTAGGTGCGCTGTACGAGGTCATCGCTCCACGGCACTGACGCGGGGTCCTGGCCCCCCACGCGGTAGCCCGAGACGTGCACGAGCCGCCGCAGGCGGGGCAGCCGGGCGGCGAACGCCACGATCGCCCGCACGCTGTCGACGTTGGCGTGACGGGCCTCCGGGACGGTCATCCCGAACCGGTAGGAGCCCGCGCAGTTGTAGATCTCGGTGACGTCCTCCCAGGCCGCCGCGTCGCCCTCGATCAACGCCGGCGCGCCGAAGTCGACGCGAACGCCGGCCGGGGCGTTCCGGCATCCGCGCTCGGCGAGCCAGGTGCCCAGCCCGACGTGGGACCCGCTGTCGCGCGTCGCCGCGGTGACACGGACACCGGCCTGGTCCAGCGCGAGGATCAGATGCCGGCCGACGAACCCGGTGGCTCCGAACACGAGCGCGTGCCTGCTCATGAGGTCTCCTTCGCGGTGGCGGCGGGCGGCTGGTCGAGAAGGTCGCCGAGCACCTGAGCGGCGTTGCGCAGCGCCTCCACGTCGCGCCGGGCACGGGACACGATCATCGCGCCCTCCACCGTGCTGACGACGGTCGTGGCCACGGCGCGTGCCGCCGGGCGCGCGTGGCCGCGGCCGACGAGATGCTCGGTCATCGGCCCGATCCATGATTCGAAGGCGAGCGCGCAGGCCGTGCGGAGGCGTTCGCTGTGCGCGCCCATCTCCAAGGTCACCACGGACACCGGGCAGCCGAGCTGGTAGTCGCTGCCGGTGAGGATTCCGATCAGGACGTCGACGACCCGCCGGAGAATGTCTCCCGGGCTCTCCGCCTCGGCGGCCGTTTCGGTGACGAGCGCGCGGAACTGGCCGCCCGCCCGCTCGACGGCCTTCTCGCCCAGCGCCTCCTTGCCCTCGGGGAAGTGGAAGTAGAGCGACCCCTTCGGGGCCTGGGCATGCTCCGTCACCGTGTTGAGCCCGGTGCCGCTGTAGCCGCGCGCCTGGATCAGTTCGAGCATCGACTCCACCAGCCGCCCGCTCGTCCGCGCTCCCTTGTCTGTGACCATGGGAAGAAAATAGACCGGTCTACCTATTCCGCGCAACCGGCGGCCGCCGGCGTGGACGGCCACAGCGGGCGGCGACCGGCTCAGGCGTTCCCTACCTGCGCGAATGGAGTCTTCGGCGGGCTCGACGATCATCGATGAGGGCCCTGTCACGAAGATTCTGGTCACAAACATTTCCCGAAATAACCGGTCTATCGTATTGCCATTGAACGGAATTGTTGGAACATATGGTCATAGTCATCGAGTGAAGTCCAAAGATCGCCTATCGCAAGCAGGTGGCGGCGAGGGGAAAGGGGCAACGCTCATGCACCAACGTGCTGTCCGAAACCTGGCCAAGCTGGACACGACGCAGGCCAGAATCACGCGGATTTTCGACGCGGCGGCGGGCGGGAAGAACAACTTCCTGGTGGACAAGGACATGGTGCGCCATTTCGATCAAGTAACCCCCGCGCTCACCACCGCCGCCCGCGCCGTGCTCCAATTCCTGTCCCGGGCGGTACGCCACCTGGCCGCCGCCGAGGGTGTGGACCAATTCCTGATCGTGGGAAGCGGAATCCCCAGCGGCCTTCCGGCCGGACACAGATTGCACGACATAGCGCGCCGCGCCTCCGCCGGCCCCGGCCCGCGCGTCGTGTACGTGGAGAGCAACCCGATGGTGCTGACCATGGCGCAGGCCACCATCGAGCCCTTCAACGACCTGGTCCGCGTAGTGGACGGCGATGTACGCGAGATCGACGAGATGCTCCGGGATCACGTGGTCCAGACGTTCCTCGACTGGGACAGGCCCCTGGCGGTGCTCCTGGTGTCGACCCACTGCCTCGACGACGACGAGTGCGCCCATGACGCCGTCAAGCGACTCCGGCACGCGGCGCCGAGTGGCAGCTTCCTCGGCCTGCTGCACACCACGTTCGACGGCATCCCGCCGGAACTGCTGCCCGCCATCCGGAGCATGCTCGCCATGACGCTGCCCCGCCTCGCCATCCGCACACGAGACGAGGTCAAAGCCCTGCTCGACGGCCTCGACCTGATCGAACCCGGACTGGTGTGGGTCCCGCAGTGGCGCCCCGCCGAGCGCGACCTCGCCTGCCCGACCGAGCGCGATCTCGCCTGCCGCGACGAGCCCCGCTCCTCGGGCAACTACTGCGCCGTGGCCCGCATCCCCTGAGGGGCCGCACCGGCTTTCCAGCATCCCGACATTGAAGGGACGGGCCCGGCAGAACTAATCCCTTGAATATGCAAACAAGCCATCAAACACCAATAAATCCATTTTCCTGGGACTTTGTTCGGGCGTCGCTAGAATTAAGGCGCGAAACCCAAGGGGGAAGTCTCATGGGAAATGTCGTGGATTTCAAATCGGCCGAGTCGCTGGACAGAAGGGCTCAGCACCTGACCGAGGCTGAACTGGACCGGCTCAGAGAACTGCTGACCGCGACCGCCGGCGATGGCGAGCACTAGGCAGCATCGGGATCCATCCTGTGAGGTGGAGCGGGCGGTGCCGCTGCACGAGGCTGGGCGTCGCGCGACGGCGGCACTGGCCGCACTGGGCCTGCGGGCGGAGCTGATGGACGCGGGCCGGGGTCGCGATCCGACCGCCTGGTGGTGCGAGCTGGTCGGCGGCGCGGGGGACGCCTCGCCGGTCGCGTGCGGGATGGGGAAAGGGCGTCCTGAGGAAGCCCGTGTGGGCGCGCTGTTCGAGGCCGTCGAGCACTACCTTACCGGCCCGGCCGGGTTCGAACCCGCCGCCGTGGAGCCGGCCGTGCCCGCCGGGATCGCCGCGGGGCCGCTGCGCGAGGACGCCTGCGCGCTGCTGCTGGCCCGGACGCCCGGCCGGCGCATGGCCTGCCTGCGCTATCGCGCCCTCGGCGGGCGACGGGAGGCGCTGGTGCCGCTGTTCCTGTCCGCCCCCTGGTACGTGGAGACCGACGCCGTACGCCTGCGCGAACTGGCCGGAGACGACTGCGACTACATCCACCTCATGCGCTACAGCTGCAACAGCGGTTCGGCCGCCGGCGTCACCGCCGGCGAGGCGCTGCTGCACGCACTCAACGAGGCGATCGAGCGGGACGCCCTGTCGCTGCTCCTGGCGCGGGCGTTCCTCGGCGGGGGCGGTTTCCGGCCAAGGCTGATCGACCCGCGGACGCTCCCGTACGGCGTCGCGCGGGCGTACGCGACGGCCGGAGAGCTGACCGGATCGCCGGTGCACCTGATGGACGTCACCAGTGACATCGGGGTGCCGACCATGCTGGCGTACACGGCCCCCACCGCTCGCCATCCGCACCGGCGCGGCGCCGGGAC
>NZ_JBFAMX010000796.1:0-3871 GCF_040659615.1 Nonomuraea sp. NPDC049784 | reverse complement strand
CAAGGCCGACCTCGACCCCGACAAATGGACGCCCCGAGAGCTACAGCACAGCTTCGTGTCCCTGCTGTCAGACCAAGGCTGCCGGAGGTGACGTCGTCGAGGCCGAGCAGCAGGTTGGCGGTGGTCGACTTGCCCGAGCCCGACTCGCCCACGATCGACACGGTACGGCCCCGCGGGATGCCGAACGAGACCGCGTCCACGGCGGTCAGCTCCTCGCTCGTGCCCCTGATCGGGAACACCTTGCGCAGGTCCTTCACGACCACCAGGTCCTCGGCCTCCTGCGAGGGCCCGGATACCAGCGCCGGCACGCGTACCGACGACAGGCTCGGCACGGCCTTGAGCAGCCGCCTGGTGTACTCGTGCCCGGGCTCGGCCAGGATCTCGGCGGCCCGCCCGGTCTCGACGATGCGGCCGTCGTGCATGACGGCCACCACGTCGGCCCGCTCCGCCGCCAGCGCCAGGTCGTGCGTGATGAGGAGGACGGCCGTGCCCATCTCGGCGGTGAGCTGCTCCAGCTGGTCGAGGATGCGCCGCTGCACGGTCACGTCCAGCGCGGAGGTGGGCTCGTCGGCGATGAGCAGCTTCGGCCGGCAGGCCAGCCCCATGGCGATCAGCGCGCGCTGCCGCATGCCGCCGGAGAACTCGTGCGGGTACTGCCCGATCCGCCGCGCCGGGTCGGGGATGCCGACGAGGTCGAGCAGTTCGAGCACACGGGCCCTGGCCGCTTTGCCGGTGGCGACGCCGTGCACCTCGAGCGCCTCGGCTATCTGCTCCCCGATGCGCATGAGCGGGTTGAGGTTCGACATGGGGTCCTGCGGGACCAGGCCGATGCCGGCGCCGCGGATCGCGGTCATCTCCCGTTGGGTGGCCTGGGCCAGGTCGCGGCCGTCGAACAGGACCTGGCCGCCGGTGATGCGGCCGTTGTCGGGCAGCAGCCGGTTGACCGCGGCCGCCGTGGTGGACTTGCCGGAGCCGGACTCGCCGACGACCGCGAGGGTCTGGCCCGGCAGGATCTCCATCGAGACGTTCTTGACGACCGTGACGTCCTGCTTGCGGGTGCGGAAGGCGACCGAGAGGTCACGGATCTCCAGGAGCGGGGTCATGCTGTCCTCGATCGTTGCGTGGTGGCCTGGAGCAGGTCGGCCCAGAGGGCGTCGGTGGGGGTGGGGTCGCCCTGGACGAGCAGGCGGTTGCTCGCCAGTGCCAGGGCGATGTCGCGGCCGGGGACGAAGCCGACCGCGCAGCCCACGTAGCCGGGGTGGCCGAGCACGGTGACGGTCTCGTCCCACAGGTCGAGCCGGTACGTACGGAACCCGAGCGCCTGCCCGGCGTCCGGCCCGGGGGTGAAGAACTCCCGGGCGACCTCGGGCCGCCACAGCCGGTCGTGCTCCTCGTACCGGGACATCGCCAGGCCGTAGGCGAGCAGGTCGGGCACGGTCGAGAAGAGCCCGGCATGCCCGGAGACCCCGCCGAAGGCGTGGTGGGCGTTGCCGTCGGCCACCTCGCCGAGCACGGGCCCGCCCCGCCAGCGCGCGAAGTCGGAGCTGCGGTACGGGACGGGGTACGGCCGGCCGGTGTCGAGCATGCCCATCTCGATCCGGTCGTCCAGGGCGCTCATGGCCACCTCGGGGCCCGCCGGGCGGGCGTACGTGGTGGAGCCGAGGCCGAGCGGCTCGGTGACCAGCTCGGCCACGGCCTGGTCCAGGCTCAGCCCGGTGACGGACGCGACGATCCGGCCGAGCAGGACGAAGCCGAGGTCGGAGTAGTGGCGTGCGCGCCCGGGCCGGTACCGCGGGGGCGGCTGCTCGGCCTGGATGTAGAGCGGCCACCACTCCCACAGTCCGCCCCGGTGCAGGAGCAGGTCCCGCACGGTGATCGCCTCGTACGAGCGCGCCAGGTACGCGCTCAGCGGCGCGTCCAGGTCCACGAGCCGGTCGGACACCAGCCGGATGAGCGCCGTCGTGGTGGCGACGACCTTGGTGACCGAGGCGAGGTCGTGAAAGGTGTCCAGGGTCATCGGCGCGTCGCCGACGCGCTCGCCGCCCTCCCAGCGCACGGTCCGGTGGCCGGTGCACTCGGTGAGGTCGAACCACGGCGTCCGCGCGGCCATGACCACCCCCGCGGGCGCGTCGACCGGCGTGCCCTCCGTCATCGGGTCAGCACCAGCGAGCGCGGCGGCTCGACGACCGGTGCGGGCAGGACCAGCGGGTTCGCGCCGGGCGTCAGCGTGCCGAGGACGCGGGAGGCGCGGGCGCCCGTGCCTCCCGGAACGGTGCCCGGCAGTCCGTGCGCGGTCAGCCAGCCGATCAGCGCGAACGCGATGGCCTCCTTGTCGTCGGAGGGAGCGCCGTAGTCGTCGGACGGCGCCACGTCCACGCCCGGCAGCGCCGCCCGCAGCCCGTCCATGATCACGGGATTGCGGCAGCCGCCGCCCGAGACGACCAGCGCGCCCACCCCGGCGGCCCGCACGTCTCCGGCGACCGTGCGGACGGTCAGCTCGGTGAGCGTGGCGACCAGGTCGGCGTCCCCGACCTCATGCTCCACCTTGGCCAGGGCCGCCTCCACGTATCCGAGGTGGAACAGCTCCTTGCCGGTGCTCTTCGGCGCGGCCAGCCCGTAGTACGGCTCGTCCAGCAGCACCTCCAGCAGCCGCTCGTCCACCCGCCCCGAGGCCGCGATCCGGCCGTCTTCGTCGAAGCCGCGCTCGTTCAGCCCTCTGCTCGTCACCACCGCGTCGATCAGCGCGTTCGCGGGCCCGATGTCGTAGGCGTACAGCTCGTCCCCGCTCACCACGGTCATGTTCGCGATGCCGCCCAGGTTGAGCGCCGCCGCCCCGCCCTCGTGCGAGCCGAGCAGCAGTCCGTCGAGCACCGATACCAGCGGCGCCCCGTGCCCGCCGGCCGTGATGTCCCTGATGCGCACATCCGACAGCACGGGGACGCCGGTCCGCTCGGCGATCCACGCGGCCTGCCCGATCTGCAGCGTGCCGAGCGCGTGCGTGCCCTCCACCCAGTGGTAGACGGTCTGCCCGTGCGAGACGATGAGGTCGACGGGCCCGCCCAGCGCGATGGCCGCGGCTGCGGCGCCGGCGAAGCTCTGCCCGATGAGCGTGTCGAGTACGCACACCTCCGACAGCGTCGTCTCCGCGGGCGGCAGCGCCGCGATCAGCCGGGCCCTCAGGTCTGCGGGGTACGGCGTGCTCGCCGTGTAGCCGACCCGGCCTTCGAGCAGGCCGCCGACGAGATGGAAGTCCACCACCGCCACGTCGATCCCGTCGTGCGACGTACCGGAGATCATTCCCAGAACCCTCATGCCCGCTCTCCCAGAGCCGTCCGCAGCCGCCCACCGGCCCCGGCCAGCCGCGCCGCCGCGTCCTGCGGCGAGAGGCCGAACCGGAAGGCGACGACCGCCTGCTTCACGTTGAAACCGTTGCGGCGCAGCGCGGCGAGGGCCTCCTCGGGCCCGGCGCCGCTGATCGCCCGTACGATGCGCACGGCGCGTTCGCGCAGCTTGCCGTTGCTGGCCTTGACGTCCACCATCAGATTCCCGTACGTCTTGCCGAGCCGCACCATGACGATCGTCGAGAACATGTTGAGCACGAGTTTCTGCGCCGTGCCCGCCTTGAGCCTGGTCGACCCGCTGATGATCTCGGGCCCGACGAGCACCTCGATCCCGTGCTCGGCCGCCTCGCTCAGCGGGGTGGCCTCGTTGCACGACAGCCCCACGGTCAGCGCGCCGCGCTCGCGCGCCCGCCGCACCGCCGCCACCACGTACGGGGTGCGCCCGCTGGAGGCGACGCCCACCACGGTGTCGAGCGGCCCGATGCCGGCCGCGTCGATGGCCGCCGTCCCGCCCTCCTCGTCGTCCTCGG
>NZ_JBFAMX010000795.1:0-3909 GCF_040659615.1 Nonomuraea sp. NPDC049784 | reverse complement strand
GGGTTCGTGTTCGACGCGCCCGCGCCGTGGCACGACCCGGCCGCCATCGCCCGCGCCGTGGACGAGGCCCCGCGCCCCGCCCCCGCCCAGCCCACTCCCCCGCGCTCCCACCTCCCCGACCCCGGGCCCGGCTCCTCGCTCGATGCCTCGCCCAACGCGGCCATGGAGCGGCTGCGGGAGGTGGCGGAGTCGCTGCTGGGTGACGCTTCGCGGGTGGCGCTGGCCGACGTGCTGGGCTCCGACTGGCCCTCGGCGCGGCGCGTGCTGGCCGACCTGACGACCGTGGACCTGCGGCCCGAGCTGCCTTACCGGCTGACGTGGTCCGACGGGCTCACGATCGATCCGGACCGTGAGCCGGCCTGGCTCTCGCACGGCTACCTGGAGCGCACCTGATGGCCATCGCGGAACGTCCCGAGCCCTTGGAAGGCGACCAGCCGTCCGCTCCGGCTGCTTCGGTGGGAGGCGCGGGAGCGGCCAGCCCGCCGCGAGCCCGCGACGAGGGCCACGCGCCCCATCATGCGGCGGAAGGCGGCGCGGGCGTGACGGTGGAGCATGGCTCGGTCACACCGGCGGCGGATGACCGGAGCGCCACAGCCCCTGGAGCCCCGGCGCCCGAGCAGGCCGGCACGGCGAGAGCCCGCTCGTCCGGACACGGGGAGGGCCGGTCGCGGGCCGGAGGTGGCGGCGTCGCCGCGCAGGCGCGGAGTCGCTCGAAGGGTGCCATGCGGGTGCAGGGCCAGTCCCCGCCCGTGGCTCATGTGCGGGCGCGGTCGGGTGGGCCGCTGTGGCTGGACGCCGGGATGCCGGCGCCGCCCGGGATGGTGCGGCTGACGCGTCCCGACTCCACGGGGCAGGCGCTGCCGGTGTGGCCAGACGGGGTGACGCCGTCGTCGCTGGACGAATACCAGGTGGCGCCCGTCCCTGTGGAGCGGTCCGGGGAGACCCGGCGGGTGCTGGCGGCCGTGCTCAAGTGCTGCTGGACCGACCTGTCCGTGGACCCGTGGCCCGGCGAGCCCGCGCCCGTGGAGCTGGTGCTCGACACGTACCGGGCGCTGATCGGCCGCACCGACGACCTGATGCGCAACTGGGCGATCGGCGCGCTGCGGCGGCTGCACGACTCGGCGTGGATCGTGATGGACGACGGCGTGGTCACACTCGGCCCGCGCTGCGCCCTGTGGCCGGCCGAGTCGCACGCGCAGCTTCAGGAGCTGGTACGCCGCCTGCCCGAGCCCGAGCGCCCCGAGCTCACCGTGGTGGGCGACGCCGACATCGTGGCCGCCACCGAGACGGCTCCTGAGGTGGGCGGCGGACGCGTCGAGGCCGCTTCGGCGGAGTTCGACGATTTGCTGGGGGCATACGACGAGCGGCGGCGGGCGGAGCTGGTGGTGGCGTTCATGGCGGTGGAGCACGCCGCCGAGCCGGTGCAGGAGGTCCGCTTCGCCGCCCTGCGGGACCCGGCGCTGCGCCACACGCTGGGCGAGATGCTGGCCAGGCGCGGCCGTACGCTGATCCAGCACCGCGACCGCTGGACCTCCGGCTACGACGACACGCACGCCGCCGCGCTCGCGAGGTTCGAGGCGGAGTCCACGCACGAGCCGCCTCCCGGCGCCGGCTCAGTCCCATCGGACGAGTCCACGTCGACCGGCCGGGGCGGCGGCGACACCTCAGATGCAGCGCCCTCAACCGTCGAGACAGCCGAGGCGGCCAACGAGACGAGCGCTACCAACGCAGCCGCGACAGCCAACGGGGCCGGCGCGATGAATGCAGCCGCGACGGCCAGCCGGGCGAGCGCGGCCACTGCGGCGGACGCTGGTGATGTGCCCGGCACAGCCGCGGCGGGCGGTGGAGCGGGCGGGACCGGCGGCGCTTCCGGTTCGGGCAGCGCCGCGGCCCTCACGCAGGCGGTCCGGCCGTCGAGCCCAGGCGGTGGCTCGGCGGGTGCGCGGCTGGGAGTGAGCGAGCGGGCGGTGTTGACGCTCGTACTGGTGCACTCGGTGGCGATCCCGAGGGCCGAAGGGCTGCTGCCCGAGGACTCCTGGCTGTCGCCGCACCCCACACCGGTGGACGAGCTGCGCCGCCACACCCAGCTGCCCATCGGCGAGCTGGAGGCGGCGCTGCGGGTGTTGCGCCACTCGGGGCTGTTGAGCCAGGTCAAGGCGGGTGAGGAGGCGGGCGGTTACGTGCCGGGGCCACAGTTCCACCGGCTCACTCCGGCGGCCCGGCGGCGCCTGCAGGAGGAGCTGATCCTGGCGGCCGGGCCGAACACGCCGCTGGCGACCGCCGTACGAGCTCGAAGATCGGCGAAGTGACCGCGGCCGAGAGCGGCGGGTTCAGCGTCAGGACGAATGGAAGGACTACGGGGGTTACAGGTGTCGCAGATGGAGAACGTCGTCGGAGACCGGGTGCTGATCGCCGTGCAGGCGGTCAACATCTCGCGGCTCTCGACCCATCCGGTGCCCACCGTCCCCGGCACCCTCATCGTCGTGGCCGGCGCGGGGCCGAAGGACTCCAACGGCGCGGGTAAGTCGTCGTTCATCGCCTCGATCACGGCGCTGCTCGGGGACGAGCAGTGGCGCTTCGCCTCGGGCGCGAAGGCGGTGTCGGAGCTGCTCTTCAACGCCGAGCTGGCCAGCGGCGCCGGAGCCCGCCAGTGGGCGAGCGCCGACCACGGCTACATCGTGGGCGTCTTCGGCCCGCCCGGCATGGACGGCTTCGCCTCCCATGGCTCGGACGGCTCGCAGACGCCGCCCGTGCTCAGCGGCCCAGCACCGGGTGCACCCCGCGGCCTCGCGATGCCGGACCACACGACAGGGGGCAACGCGTCACAGAGCGCCGTGTCGGCGAACGGCACTGCGCCAGACAGCGCGGCGGCGGACGGCGCGGGCGTGTCCGTTGCGGGCGGCGTGGGGGCGGGTGCCGGGGACGACGAGTTCGTGCTCGAAAATCAGGTGGCCGGAGGTGAGCTGAGCGGGGAGCTGTTCGAGGTGCCCGACACCTCGGGTGGGGCGCTCACCGTGTGGCTCAAGGTCAACCAGGAGGCGCCGCACCTGGAGATCCGCTGGCGGGAAGGGGTGCACCTCGCGGCGTCCCCGACCGAGGCCGAGCGGGTGGCGCGGGCCGACGAGATCTGGGCGTCCCTGCCGAAGTCGGCCGGTAAGCGAGACGTGGTGGCGCGCGACCTGACCAAGGTGCTCTACGGCGACCGGGTCAGGTGCGTGTCGTTCCTGTCCACGTCCGTACGGAGCAAGGTCGCCACCAACCTGCTCTCCCAGCCGCTCAACGAGATCTCCCCCGAGCGCGTCTTCGAGGCCATCGCCGCCCTCACCGGCCTCGACGCCGAGCTGGAGCAGGAGCGGGAGGCCCGACGCGACGAGCACGCCAAGCGCGTGCGCGCGGCGCAGGCGGCCGAGCGGCTGGCGGAGTTCGAGGCGGAGTCGAAGGCGCTGCTGACCACGTTCGACCGGCGTGATCAGGCGAGAATCCGGCTGGCGGACGCGTTGCGGTGCTGGCGGGGCAGACAGGCGCGCAAGCTGGCCGACGCGGCGGCCAGGGACGATACGCTGGCCGCCGACCTGGAGCGGCACCGCGCGGCCGGTGAGGCGGCCGCCGAGGCGATCGCCATGGTCAAGGCGGAGATCTCCACGCTGCGCGAGGACACCCTCGACAGGCAGGTCTCGCAGGCCCGCAAGGAGCTGACGGCGCTCCAGGCGAGGGCGGCCAAGCTCGACGCCGACCGCGCGGTGGCCGAGAACTCCGCCGACGAGCTGCGCGGGATGATTCCGGCGCTGGAGGAGACGCGCAGGTTCGCGGACGGGCATGACCACCATGCAGAACGCCGGGCCGGAGACCATCCGCACGGTCAAGGAACCGCTACGTCGCGCAGGAATGTACACGGCCGCCGGCGCCATC
>NZ_JBFAMX010000794.1:0-3920 GCF_040659615.1 Nonomuraea sp. NPDC049784 | reverse complement strand
CGCCTGCAGGACCGTGATGTCCTTGAGCGTGCCGGCGCCCGAGATGACCAGCTTGACGTAGTCGCGGGTGGACATCTCGCCGTCGCGGGTCATGTCCCAGGCCGCCGACCAGCACAGGGCCCGCGGCAGCGACTCGGTGAACGCCGTGATGCCGCCGTCGACCAGCGTCCGCATCGACCGCTCGTCGAGACGGATCTTCGCGTAGGTCAGGTCGTCGTCGTTGAGCAGGACCAGGTCGGGCTGCTCCTCGCCGACGAGCTGGGTCACGCTCGTACGGGCGCCGACCACGTCCAGCTCGACCCGCTTCGTACGCGTCAGCACGCCGTCCACCAGCGAGTACAGGCCGACCGCGACCCGGTGCGAGCGCAGCGTCGGGTGCTCGGCGGGCGCCTCCTGCACCACCTCGAAGCTGGTGAACCGGCCGCCGGACACCTCGAACGAGGGCCGCAGCGTGTTCACCCAGGACGTCTCCAGCCACTCCTTCGACCACGACGACAGGTCGCGGCCGGAGGTGCGCTCAAGGGCGTTGAGCAGGTCCTTCAGCTCGGTGTTGCCCCAGGCGTGCTCGGCGAAGTAGTCGCGGACCCCGGCCAGGAAGTTGTCCAGGCCGACGTACGCGACGAGCTGCTTGAGCACCGAGGCGCCCTTGGCGTACGTGATGCCGTCGAAGTTGACCTCGACGGCCTGCATGTCCGGGATGTCCGCGGAGATGGGGTGGGTCGAGGGGAGCTGGTCCTGGCGGTAGGCCCAGGACTTCTCCACGTTCGCGAACGTGGTCCACACGCCCTTGCCCCACCTCGTGGCCTCGGACTGGCCGAGGACGGACATGTAGGTGGCGAACGACTCGTTCAGCCACAGGTCGTCCCACCAGCGCATGGTGACGAGGTCGCCGAACCACATGTGCGCCATCTCGTGCAGGATCGTCTCCGCGCGCCGCTCGACCACCGCGTCGGTGACGCGGGAGCGGAAGACGTAGTCCTCCAGGAAGGTCACGCAGCCCGCGTTCTCCATGGCGCCGGCGTTGAACTCGGGCACGAAGCACTGGTCGTACTTCCCGAACGGGTAGCGCACCCCGAACACCCGGTGGAAGAAGTCGAAGCCCTGCCTGGTGACCTCGAGGATGTTCTCGGGGTCGAGGTGCTCGGCCAGCGAGGCCCGGCAGTAGATCCCCAGTGGGATGCCGTCGTGCTCCGAGGTCACCTTGTGGTAGGGCCCGGCTACCAGCGCGGTGATGTAAGTCGAGATGACCGGCGTGGGCGGGAACTCCCATCGCCTGGCCGTCGGCACCGTCCCGTGCTTGCCGCTCTGCTCCGGCAGCTCCTCGACATTGGAGGCGGCGGCGTTGGAGACGACCTCCCAGCCGGCCGGGGCCAGCACCGTGAGCTGGAACGTGGCCTTCAGGTCGGGCTGGTCGAAACAGGCGTACATGCGGTGCGCGTCGGCCGTCTCGAACTGGCTGTGCAGATAGACCTGCTTGTCCACCGGGTCGACGAAGCGGTGCAGACCCTCGCCCGTGCGCATGTAACTGCAGTCGGCGTCCACGCGAAGCTCGTTGGTCTCGGCCAGTGAGGGGAGAGGGAAGCGCCCCTTCTCGGCGTCGTACGCGGACACGTCGAGGTCCTCGCCGTTGAGCGTGACCTTGCGAACGTCGGCGCCGTGCAGATCGATGAAGGTGGAAGCGCCCGGGCGGCTGCTGGTGAAGCGGACCGTCGTGACGCTCTCGAAGCGCTCGTCTCCCTCCGTCAGGTCGAGTGCGACCTCGTACGACTCGACCTTCAACAGCCGGGCGCGCTCACGAGCCTCGTCCCGGGTCAGGTTGCCTGCCAAGTTGCGCTCCTTTTCACCACTTCATCGAAGTTTGCCGGTATCAAGCCACGATGGGAATATGGCTTGGACCACCTCAGGTTATGGCCACACGTGACTGAAAAGATTCCCGTGGACCTGTGGTTCGATCCTGCCTGTCCCTTCGCATGGGTGACGTCACGGTGGCTTCTCGAAGTCGAGAAAGTACGCCCCATCCAGCCGCGCTGGCGCATCATGTCCCTCGCCGTCCTCAACGAGGACAAGGATGTCCCGGATGAGTACCGCGAATCGACCAAGCGTGCCATGGGCACCGTTCGCGTGGTGGCCGCGGCTGCGGCCAAGCACGGCGAAGAGGTCGTCGGCCGGCTTTACACCGAGCTCGGCACCCTCCTGCACAACCAGGGGCTAGGCAAGGAGCCGGAGCGCCTGCGCGAGATCAGGGAGCGCGCCCTCGAGGCCGCGGGGCTCGAGAAGGAGCTCGCCGACGCGGCCGACTCCGAGGAGTGGGACGACACCATCCGCGCCTCGCACAACGAGGGCATCGACCTCGTCGGCCAGGAGGTCGGCACCCCGGTCATCCGCGTCGGCGCCAACGCCTTCTTCGGGCCCGTGATCACCAAGATCATCCGAGGGGAGGACGCGGGCCGGCTCTGGGACGGCGTGCTGACTGTCACTTCCTTCGATGACTTCTTCGAGCTGAAGCGCAGCAGGACCAAACGGCCACAATTCGACTAACAGTCGAATATTCCCCGGGCCAATCATCGTACGCTGACGGAAGAACGCTGCTTGCGGTGTAGAAGACCTATCCCTTGATCGGACTGGGCCTTACGCACCGTCCTGACTTGCTGACAGGATGGTGGCTATGCGTCAGCTGTACATCGGCGGCTCCTGGACCGCTTCTGCGTCGGACGAGTCCATCGACGTTGTCAACCCGGCCACGGAAGAGATCATCGACCGCGTGCCCGCGGGATCTCCCGACGATGTCGAGGCGGCCGTGGCGGCGGCCCGAAGAGCCTTTCCCGGCTGGGCCGGCATGGCCGCCTCGGAGCGCGGCAAGCTCCTCGGCGACGCCGCCGAGCTGCTGAAGCAGCGCTCCGAGGAGGTCGCGAAGACCATCGCGTCCGACATGGGGGCGCCGCTGGGCTTCGCGCTCAAGGTGCAGACGCTCATGCCGGCCACCGTTCTGTCGTTCTATGCGCAGATGGCCGAGAGTCATCCTCTCGAGTCGCGCGTCGGCAACTCGATGGTGGTCAAGGAGCCGATCGGGGTGGTGGCGGCGATCACGCCGTGGAACTACCCGCTGCACCAGATCGTGTGCAAAGTGGGCCCGGCGCTGGCCGCGGGCTGCACCGTGGTGCTCAAGCCCAGCGAGGTGGCGCCGCTGGCGGCGTACGCGCTGGCGGAGATCTTCTCCGAGGTGGGCCTGCCTCCGGGCGTGTTCAACCTGGTCAGCGGGCGTGGCCCGGTCATCGGCGAGGCCATGGCCGCCCACCCCGAGGTGGACATGGTCTCCTTCACCGGCTCGACCACGGCGGGGCGCAGGGTGGCCTCGCTGGCCGCGGAGTCTGTCAAGCGGGTCGCGCTCGAACTCGGGGGCAAGTCGGCGAACATCATCCTCCCCGACGCCGATCTGGCGCTGGCCGTCAAGGTCGGCGTGGCCAACTGCTTCGTCAACGCCGGCCAGACCTGCTCGGCGTGGACCCGCATGATCGTCCATCGCGACCAGTACGACGCCGCCGTCCGGCTCGCCGTCGAGGCGGCGCGCGGTTACACCGTCGGCGACCCGTTCGACGAATCGACCAGGATCGGCCCGCTGGTGTCCGCGATCCAGCGCGACCGCGTGGTCCGCTACATCAACCGGGGCCAGGAGGAGGGCGCCAGGCTGGTGGCGGGCGGCACCGAGCGGCCGTACGACCGGGGCTACTACGTCGAGCCCACGGTGTTCGCTGGGGTGGAGCCTGGGATGACGATCGAGCAGGAGGAGATCTTCGGGCCCGTGCTGTCGCTGATCCCGTACACGACCGAGGACGTCGCCGTCCAGATCGCCAACGGCACGAAGTACGGCCTGGCCGGGGCGGTGTGGTCGGGCACCGAGGAGCGCGCGGTCGCGGTCGCGC
>NZ_JBFAMX010000793.1:0-3943 GCF_040659615.1 Nonomuraea sp. NPDC049784 | reverse complement strand
TGCTGGTCGCGACCGTGATCGCGTACATCCTTGGCGTGAACGCCGTGCGGCGGCTCTCGGCCGGCGTGGGTGCCACCGTGGCGTCGCTGGAGGTCATCGGCGGGGCAGTGGTGGCCTGGGGGCTGGTCGGGGAGACGCTCGGCGTGTTCCAGATCGTGGGCGGGCTGACCGTGTGGTCCGGCGCGCTCCTCGCCCAGACCGCCACCAGCTCCGCCCCACTGCCGTCCAGCCGTCGCGGTTTTCCGCTCGGGTCTGCGCGGTCCGGCGCGAAGTAGCTGTGAGTGACCGGGAGTTCCTGGACGGCTCGGGCCGGTACAGGTTTGAGCTGGCCGCGCTCAGCGTGAGCATGGTTGCCCCTGTCCTCACCCTGAGCCTGTCGGGCGTTACTTCGGGGGCGGCCGGAATACGCCGGAAAGGGGCCGCGGGTTGCTGTAGCGGCAGCTCAGCGGGTTCGGCTGTAGACGCGACATCCTCTGTGAGGTGGGTGGTCTAGGGTCAGCGGGCGCGGCGACGTTGGGCGGGGTCTGCTTCGGCGGTGATGCGCGCGGAGGTCTCCTCGCCCAGGCGCACATAGCGGCCGAGGCTGGCCAGGTGCTGGTGGCGACTCTTGGCCTGCAACTCCGGGGCGGTACGCCCGGCCTGGGCGAGATGCTGCAACGCACTGTGGCGAAGCTGATGCAATGTCCACCCCTGGCGGTGCGGGTCGAGATTGGCGGAGGCGGTCTTGAACAGGTACTCGGCGCGTGGATAGGACAGCCGGCCCCGCCCGGTGACGGGGCAGATGTCGGCGGCGGCGGGCGCGCGAGATCCGGAGGCAGGGGCGCGCCGGTCGGCCAGGAACACCGGCCCGGCGGTGCGGCCGGCCAGCAGGCGGGGCAGGATGCGGGCGGTGGGGGTGGCCCAGTGCACGTACTCGATGGCGCCGCCCTTGCTGGTGACGCGGGCGCGGCGGAACTCTGGGTCGAGGTCTTCGATGTTGAGGGTGAGGATTTCCTCGGCGCGGGCGGCGGTGTCGTACAGGAGCCGCCACAGGACTCTTTCGCGCAGCGCGTTGGCGGGGTCGGTGAAGAGTGTCTCCAGCCGGGTGCGCGGGATGGCGCGGTCGCCGCGGCGGGCGCTCTTGCGGCGCTCCAGGCGCCGGGCCGGGTTGGTGATGAGCAGTTCCTGGCGTTGGGCCCAGGTGGTGAAGGAGACCAGGGCGGACAGATGCCGGTTCCAGGTGGCCGCGGCCGCGGTGTTCCAGCGGTCCATCACCGCGGCGTACTGCTCGGGGTCAGCTCGGCGACGGGATGGTCTGGGCCGATGATCGCGGTGAGGTGGGTGAGGGTCTCGGCGTAGCCGGCGCGGGTGGTGGCCGCGGTGCGGGACTCCAGGAAGCGCTCGACCGCTGCGGCGATGGTCGAGCCGGTGAGGTCGCGTGGGCTGGGGAACGCCACGACGGACACGGCCGTCCTCCTGCACGTGGATGTGACACATAATGTTGCCGAGTCGCCCCCGGCACGGCGGAGGCCGAACTGGGCGGGCACGATCTGGCGACCGCCAGTGTGACAGATAATTCATCTTCTGTGTCACATCTTTGTGTCCGCTTTTCTTCTGCAGGGTGCACTCCGGTGAGCGCAAGGGTGAGCAGCCGGTCGGCCTGAGCCGCGCCGTCGGGTTTCTGCCCGGTGCCGACGCCCCGGTGCCCCGCAGCGGACCCCAGCGGGGGCGGCCGCGAGCTGACGGCTCGGCCCGCACAACGATGAGCACGGCCACCCGCGGCCCATCACAAGGCTCGCGGGTGGCCGTGATTCATGCCCTGGGCGCGTGGGCCCGCTCGGCGGCGCTCTCGGTGCTCGGGTCCACGACACCGGCACGGGCGGCTTCCTGCGTGCAGCCGCCAGACGGCGCGACGGCTGTCCGCTCTCAGCGGGCTTGCAGCCGGTCGAGCTGGTGGCGCATGACGGTCATGGCGTCGTCGGCGCTGCGCTGACCGGCCAAAACGGCGGCGCCGAGGCCGGCTGACATGGCGAGCAGGGCAACCGCTTCCAGCTGGGCGTTCGAGTCGACGCCCATGTTCTTGAGGCGATCGGTGATGAAGCCTTCCATGGCGTTCGGCGCGGCGAGCAGAGGATGCGCGGCCAGGGCCGGGTCCGTGACCGCGAGCACCATATAGGACGTGTAGATGAGGTGGAAGGTCCGGCTCTGCTCGTCGGTTGGGAGGGCCTCGGCGAGGATCGCCTCGATCATGGCTCGCGGGCCGGGATCGGTCCCTCCAAGTCGCTCCTTGACCCGTTCGGCCATGCGCTGCGCCAGGTGCGCGAGCGCGGAGTGCAGGAGCTGCTCCTTCGTCTGGAAGTAGTGCTGGACGAGGTGCACGGAGACGCCAGCCTCGGTGGCGACGGCGCGCATGGTGGCGGCATGCAACCCGCGCGTGCCGGCGACTCTCAGCAAGGCGTCGAGGATGTCGCGTCGACGTTGATCGCGGGCCATGCACACTCCTGGACGTGATCACTTAATGGCTGGTACAACTGTACCCTATACAGTTGTACCAAGGGGGGCTGATGCGTACAGGCATTGCGGCGTTCGTCACGGAGCAAGCCAGGACGGCGTTCGAGCGGGAGTACGAGCGAGCGATGGCTCTGTGGCCGGACTCTCGTGAGGTCTACGACGTGGACACCGACGTGGGCATCACCCGCGTCTACCGGTACGGCGCACGCGAGGGCGAGCCGATCGTCTTGCTGCACGGCCACGGTGCGAACGCCTCCACCTGGTACGCCCTGGTGGAGGCGCTGGGCCGGCGCCACCCCGTCTACGCCGTCGACACCATCGACGACCCTGGCGGCAGCATCCAGACCAGGCCGGTTCGTGACATCTCCGCGTGGCTCGAACAGGTCATGGAGGGCCTCGGTCTCGGTCGCGTTCACTTGGTCGGCCATTCCTACGGCGGCTGGATGGCCCTCGGCCTGGGCGTCGCCGGGACGGGCAGGGCGGCGACGCTCACGCTGCTCGACCCCGGCGGTCTGCTCAAGGTGCCCATGACGTTCCTTGCCTACCTGGTCGCGGGCGCGCTGGCCATGCAGGCTCCGGCTTCGTGGAAGCCACGCTTGGCCAGGGTTCTCGCCGAGCACGGGCTGGTCGAGCTTCCGGAGATCATGGGGCCTGTCATGCTGGGCGCCCGCTGGTTCCGCCCGCACCGCCCTCCGGCCCGGCCGTACACCGATGACGAGCTGCGAAAGGTGAGTGTTCCGACCCAGATTCTCGTCGGCCGCCGCAGCCGGCTGCTGTGCCCCGCCGCCGCGCTCGCGCGGGCCCGCCGGCTCATTCCGGGCCTGCGGCGGGCGGAGGTCGTCCCGGGCGCCGGGCACGGCCTGCCGCAGGAGCGGCCGCAACTGGTGGCCGAGCGAATCCTCACCTTCACCGACGGAGGGAAAGCCCATGACGCGTAAGGCAGTGGTGCTGGGAAGCGGCGGCGTGGCGGGCATCGCCTGGCAGGCCGGGGTCCTGGCCGGGCTCGCTGATCGCGGCCTCGACCTGCGTGAGGCCGATCTCATCGTCGGAACCTCCGCCGGGGCCGTCGTGGGAGCCCAGCTCGCCGCCGGGCTCGACCCGCGCGACCTCTACAGCCGACGGCTCGCCCCCGCCGAGGGCGAGCCCGTACCCAAGACCTCCGTGCTCGCCCTCTTCCGTCTGATCAGGGCTGCTGCTACGGCCAAGGACGGCAGGCAGTTCGGCGCCCGCATGGGCCGCTTCGCCCTGGGCGCCGCGACCGCGTCGGAGGAGGAACGCCGCAGCCAGGTTCGGCGGTGGCTCGGGGATCTCCGCGACTGGCCGGCCGGACGGCTCGTCATCACCGCCGTGGATGCCGTGTCGGGCGAGCCGGCGTTCTTCGACGCGGACAGCGGAGTGGACTTGCTGGACGCCGTCTGCGCCAGCACGGCAGGGCCGGGCGTGCGCCCGCCGG
>NZ_JBFAMX010000792.1:0-3972 GCF_040659615.1 Nonomuraea sp. NPDC049784 | reverse complement strand
CTCGAGGCTGAGCCATCGGCCGCGGCTCGGGTCCTGGCTGGGGATCAGCCAAACGGGCACGCGGCCGATGGCTCAGCCTCGAGGAGTTCCCGGCAGGGCGCATCCAGCGCATCCTTGACGAACCGTCGCCGCCTGCTGCGACCGGCCGCTCAGCCCGCGGTTGACCGCTATCGAGGCCCCAGGCCTTTGCCTGGGGCCCCTCTTTTCGTGCGCCGCCGCAGCGCCACACCGGTCACCTGGTCGGGGACTACCTCCAGTACGACCGGCCGATGAGATCAATACTCCGCGTCGCTCGTTGCTGAGCTCAAGTAGCGGACGCGCCACCCGGCTGGCCCCGCCGGACGGCGTGCCAGCGGGACTGATCGCTGACACATTTCCCCAACATCATCCGCGCCGACGGACGACGCTGACGACCGCATCGCAGCCCCAGGCCCAGGGGCCTTTTCGCGCCCGCGGTAGCCAACCCGTCCAGCCCTCTCGTTCGGCAGGAGCGACCGCCGACCTTCTCAACAGCTTTAGGAACCTGCGATGTGGTCATTTCTCGTCAAGCGCGGCAAGCCTTGCCCCGACTGCCAGGGCGAAGGCAAACAGAAGGTACGGACCTGGAAGGTCGGCCGAGGCTACGTTCAAGGCAAGAAGCGGCGCTGCCGATCGTGTGGCGGCAGCGGCGCCGCGCCTCGCTGAGCTCCTTGCCGTAGCTAGTACCTCGGCGCGCCCCGGCTTGGCCAAAGGATGGGCTCGCCCGAAGCCGCGCACTGGCCGCACATATTGCGGCCCTGCTCTGGCCAACCAGCACGTCTGACGGCGCCTGCCCTCGACGGCCCCTCTGCCACTGGTGGGGGGGCTGCCGTGGGTCGGGGCGGCAGCTGAGAGCCCCCTTTTCGCATGACCGGATCGGTGACGTCCTGCAGAGCTTCGCCAAAGCCTTTCGACACGCCGGCGGCAGCCAAACCCCTTGCCTCGTCGCCGGCTGACTCATCGCATCACCCGGCCCGGACACCCGTGCCGGGCTCTTCTGAACCCTTTGAAGGGATCGACATGCCCAACCTGAATCGTCGCCTCCTCGCTGTCCTCATGGACCGCTCCTACTCCATGCACTCGGTGAAGAAGGACGCTGAACGCGGCCTCGTCACACTTCTGCAGGAGCAGCAGACCAACCCTGCTGAGACACTCGTTTCCCTCTACGATTTCGCCGACGACCACCGCATCGTCTACGAATACGTTCCGCTGGACGCCGTCTCCGTCTACCGCCTGCACCCCGATGGCAACACCGCGCTGCTCGACGCGATCGGCATCACCATCAGCCGTATGGCCGGCCACATCGACCAGATGCCGGAAGGTGACCAGCCTGGCGAGATCCTCCTCGCCATCCAGACCGATGGCGAGGAGAACGTGTCCCGGACATACGACCTGGCCCGCGTCAACGAGCTGATCACGGCCCAACGCGCCAACGGCTGGAAGATCTCCTTCCTCGGAGCCGACCAGGACGCCATCGCCGTCGGCACCCGCCTAGGCATCGACCCCGCCATGACGCTCTCCTACGGCTCGAACAAGACCCAGGAGTCCATGACCCGGGCCGGGCGGATGCTCTCCCGCGGTGGCTCCGGCTTCACCCAGGACGACCGCGACGCCACCCGCTACTAATCGCCCCGCGGCCCTCGCCCTTCGGGGCGGGGGCCGCATCCATGAGGTTCTGCACCCCCACGCCTCAGAGATCAGCCGCTGGCCGCGTCCATGCCCTCATCCGCGCATGGTCCCGTTCCTGAACGGCTCTTCCCGCCGCTGAGCAGGTCGGTGAAGGACCTGTACGCCCTTCCCAAGGAGGTCTTTGATCATGTCACTTGATGGTTGTTTTGAACCGCTTGTCCCGATCGACCCTGCGGAGCTGCTCGGCCTGGTCCCGTTCCTTCTCGGGCATCAACCCCGGCACGCTCTCCTCGTCCTCGCCTTCTCCGGGCAGGAGCAGCCGCAAGGTGTGATCCAGCAGACGCTACCAGCCTCTGGTACCGCCGACACGGTCGCGCTCGCGCAGCACACCCTGCAGGTACTGGGACGCATGCCGGAGATTCGGCAGGTCGTCTTGATCGGATACGGCGCCGACGAGCAGGTCACGCCCACCATGGACGTCGTCCGGTTTCTGCTCGACGGCACCGGCATCCGCATCAGCGAGGCGCTGCGCTTCCAGGACAACCGCTACTGGTCCTATCTCTGCAGCCGCGAGCCGGACTGCTGCCGAGCCGACGGCGAACCCGTCGATCCCGCCAGCTCCGCCACCGCCGCCTACGCGGCCATGCTCGGTCTGGCCTCGCCCAAGGACAGCGTGGCCTTCGCCCACCAACTCGACCCGGTCACTGGCCTGCGACGCCGGCAGATGGACCAGGCCGCCCGGCATGCATGGAACCTCGTCCGGCGGCGGCAGGCCTCCATCCACCCGTATGTCATAGACGCCATGGACAGTATCCAGCGGGCACTGGACATGACGGCCGCAGGTCAGGCTCTCAGCGATGAGCAGGTGGCCTGGCTGGGAGTGCTGGCCTCTTCCAAACTGGTCCGAGACACCGCCGCCACCCTGCTGACGACATGGGCGGTGACCGATCACCTCCGGTTGTGGAGCGGTGTCACTCGGCTTGTCCCTTCCCAGGACGCATTCGGGCCCGCCTTGCTCACCGCCTACTTCGCGCTGAGGGCCGGTGATGGCCCGTTGGCCCAGGTGGCTCTCGACCGGGCCCAGCAGATCAAGCCTGGCGACCGCAATATCGAGGTGCTGCGTCTGGCCGCACAGATGGGTCTTAGCCCGCGCCAGTTCGCACGAATGCAGGATCGGCAGCGGCAGTTGCTCGCGCGAGCCACCGACACCTTCCCGCGCCTGGGGCCGTCGCCTGACCAGCCATGCTGAGCGTCGGCGCGCCGGGCCGGGGCAACGACTACCTGCTGGACTGCGAAGAGCACTACCTCCGAAGCTTGCGCGCTTTCCCGCTCCTGAAGGCTGAGGAGGAGGTGGTCCTCGCCAAGCGGATCGAGGCCGGCGTGTATGCGGCGCACCTGCTGGGCACCAGCGGCAATGACCACCGGTACGCGCCGGAAGAGCTGGAGCAGATCCGCGCCGACGGTCAAGCAGCCCACCGGCAGATGATCGAAGCCAACGCGCGGCTGGTGCCGTTCGTCGCCTGGCGTTATCGGGGACGAGGCATGGATTATCCCGACCTCATCGCCGAGGGCAACTTCGGGCTGCTGCGGGCGGTGGAGAAGTTCGACTACACCAAAGGGGCCAAGTTCTCCACCTACGCCGTCGTGCGGATTCAGCAAGCGATCATGCGAGGGCTGCAGGATCGCACTGCCGCATTCGCCTTCCGGCTGCCCAGCCACATTCACGAGCGGCTGGCCGACCTGGACAGGCAGGAGCGATACCTGCAGGCCGACCTTGGGCATGAAGCAACCCCGGACGAGCTGGCGCGGGCAGCTGACCTGCCCGTTTCTGACATCGTCCGGTTGCGTGCCATGGCCCAGTGGTCGATCAGCCTCAATCAGCCGCTGCACGAGGAGGACGACAGCGACGAACTGGGCGAGCTCATCCCCCAACGAGACCTCGACGGGATCACCTACGACCTTGCCGAGCAGATCAGCACGTCTATGGCATTGATGCAGGTCCGTGACCTGCTCACACTGCTGACAGAGAGAGAAGCGCGCATCCTGTCCCTGCGCTACGGGCTGGTGGACGGCCGCCCACGCTCGCCGACGGAAACCAGCCAGGAGTTCGGCCTCAGCCGGCAACGCATCCACGTCATAGCGGCTCGAGCGCTGGCCAAGCTACGCGCCGACCCGGCGGCATGCTCCCTGGCAAGGGCCGTGCTGGGCGCCGACCCGGGACTGTGACGCCGACCATGTGGAGGGGTTTCGGGGTGCCCCGCCGCTCGTCTGGAGCCTGCCATGGGGTCCTGTCCGCGCGAAGGCCAAGCCGCGCTTCGCGCGGTC